>NZ_QSPG01000019.1:0-20635 GCF_003436395.1 Collinsella sp. TM06-3
GGGCTGACAATTTCGACTGTAATGGACGTTCTTAAACGACTAGTCAAACAAGAACGTCCCCGATGACTACTTAGGGCCACGAAAGCGTCGCCGGTTGAGCATAAGTCAGCGAAAACGCCCCTAAGCGAGCAAGGTGACGTGAAAGAGGAGGGAAGCGTACTTCGGTACGCGATCGACGATTGAACGTCAGATTGCCGCTTAGGGGCGTTTGCAGCGTCGACCGGTCTGCCGTTCGTTAGAACGGCGGAACCAAAGGCGTAACTACTTAACTACATCAGCTCGCAGACAGCCGCCGCGAAGGCAACGGGGTCCTCGGGGAGGATACCCTCGACCAGCAGGGCCTGATCGTAGAGCAGGCCGGAGTACTGCTTGATCTTGTCGGCGTCACCTGCCTTCTGGGCAGCGACAAGCTTGTCAAAGACCGGGTGCTTGGCGTTGAGCTCGAGCACGCGCTGGCTCTTGGGCATGCCGTCGGGCGCGCCCTCGGGTCCCTTCTGGAGCACCTTCTCCATCTCGAGCGAAAGCGGACCCTCGGTGGTGATGCAAGCGGGGGCATCGGTCAGGCGCGCGGAGACGGCAACTTTCTCGACCTTGTCACCGAGCGCCTCCCTCATAGCGCTAAAGAGGTCCTCGTTTTCCTTGGTGGCGTCCTCGGCCTCCTTCTTCTCGTCCTCGGTCGCCAGATCAAGATCGCCAGTCGCGACGTTCTTGAGCTCCAGGTGACGATCCTCGACCTCGGGCTCGGCACCGTCGGCAACGGCCTTCTCGGCAGCCTCGCGGGCGGCGTCGTCCTCGTAGATCTTAGGCATATCGGCGGCAACGTACTCACGCATAGCCTGGAACGTGAACTCATCCACATCCTGCGTCAGCAACAGCACGTCATAGCCGCGGTCGAGCACACCCTTTACCACGGGCATCTTGGCCAAGCGCTCACGCGAGTCGCCGGCGGCGTAGTAGATGGCCTTCTGATCCCCGGGCATGCCCTTGGCATACTCGGCCAGGGTAATCATCTTCTGCTCCTTGGCAGACCAGAACAGTAGCAGGTCGGCGAGCTCATCGGCCTTCATGCCATAGCTCGAGTAGATGCCGTACTTAAGACCGCGGCCAAAGTTCTCAAAGAACTTCTCGTAGGCCTCGCGGTCGTTGTCGCGCATATCCTCAAGATCGGCGGTAATCTTCTTCTCCACGCGCTTGGCGATGGCCTTGAGCTGACGGTTCTGCTGCAGCGTCTCACGCGAGATGTTGAGCGACACGTCGGCAGAATCCACGACGCCGCGGACAAAGTTGTAGTAGTCGGGCAGCAGGTCGTCGCACTTCTCCATAATCAGCACGTTGGAGCTGTAGAGCGCCAGGCCCTTCTCGTAGTCCTTGCTGTACAGATCGAACGGGGCGCGGCCCGGCACAAACAGCAGCGCATCGTACTCAAGCGTACCCTCGGCATGGAAGCTGATAGTGCGCGCGGGATCGTCAAAGTCGTGGAACGTGGACTTGTAGAACTCGTTGTAATCCTTCTGCTCAACGTCGGAGCTGCGCTTTTTCCAAATCGGCGTCATGGAGTTGATGGTCTCGAGCTCCTGATAGTCCTCGTACTCGGGCTTGTAGTCGTCGCCGGCGTCCTCGGGCTTGGGTTTCTGGCGGCTCTTGCTCACCATCATCTGAATCGGGTAGCGCACATAGTTGCTGTACTGCTGAATCAGGCTCTTGAGGCCCCACTCGGTCAGGAAGCGATCGTAGGTCTCGGCCTCGCCGTCGGCGTCGAGCTTCTCGTTCTCGCGCAGCGTCAGGATGACATCGGTACCGTGCTCAGCACGCTCGCCATCCTCGATGGTGTAGCCCTCAAGACCGTCGGACTCCCAAACGTGGGCGGTGTCCTCGCCATAAGCGCGGCTGACGACCTTCACGTGGCTGGCGACCATAAAGGCGGAGTAGAAGCCCACGCCAAACTGGCCGATGATGTCGACATCGGAGCCCTGTTGCTCGGCGTTCTCGGTCTTAAACTCCTCGGAGCCGGAATGGGCGATGGTGCCCAGATTGCGCTCGAGCTCCTCGGCGGTCATGCCAATGCCGTTATCCGAGATGGTAATGGTGCGGGCGTCTTTATCAAAAGAGACGCGAATAGCCAGGTCGCCCTGGTCGAGCTTGACACTCGGGTCCTGCAGGCTCATAAAGTTGAGCTTGTCGACGGCGTCACTCGCATTAGAGATAAGCTCGCGCAGGAAGATTTCCTTATTGGTGTAGATGGAGTTGATCATGAGGTCGAGCAGTTTTTTGCTCTCGGTCTTAAATTGACGCATGTGCAGTCCTTTCGCGCTACCCCCGTCCGCAAAAACGGCCCGGTTGCCCGAGCCGCATCGCAGACCTGCTATGTCCAGACTTAGATTTTATAACCCATTAGCGCGCATATATACATACGGAATCGAAAAACTGTATGTCCAAACGCTCTGATACGCCAATTGCCAAGGAGTGTCCCCGACTGCCGGCAGGAAAGGAACGTCCCTATCTGCCATCTACGCGCTTGGCCATCCAAGCATGGGGCTGGCCCTCGTCTTCGTAGTCCACCGGGGCAATCTGCGTGTAGCCCGCCTTGGCATAGAGCGGCAGCACGTATTCCTGCGCATGCAGCTTAATGAGCTTGGCGCCGGCATCACGCGCGCACGTATCACTGGCCTCGACAATCTTGCTCGCCAGACCGCGACGGCGCATGCTCGGCAGCACAGCCACGCGCCCCATAATGTAGGTCTCCCCCGCCGCGACGCCTTCGTCCAAGTCGCACGCCGGCGACACCGGAGCCCCTGCGTCAGCCGCGCGCTCAAGCTCTTCGGGAAACACGCGCGAGCAACCGGCAAGCTCGCCGTCTACATAGAGCGTCACATGAATGCAGTTCGGATCCTCGTCGATAGCGTCGAACTCATTCTCGTAGCCCTGCTCGTCCATAAAAACGACGCGGCGCACCAACGCCGCGTCATCAAAGCATCCCGTCTTAAGTTGGATATCCATGCTGCCCTTTCATTCAATGCGAACGTTAGGGACAGATTTTAGCGAAAATGAGCTCCGCGCACGCTAAACTTCGCGCGAGCCTTCGCCAGGCAATCGTAATGACCCACGTTATGGGCATCGCTCGCGATGAAGCTGTACAGGTTCTGATCGAACAGGCGCTGTGCCGGCTTTTTCTCGCGACCAAAGCGACCGCCGGCAATAAAGTCCGCCGAAGCTTGCAGCTTGCAGCCCATATCGACCAGGCGCTCCGCCACGCTTACATCCTTTTGAACCGCACGATAGCGCTCAGGATGAGCGATGATCACCTGGTAGCCACGGCACTGCAAATCGTAAATCGTGTTCTCGTACTCTCTAAACGCATACGCATCGGCATGCGTCGAAAGCTCGAGCAGAAACTCGTTGGTCCCATCGAAATGCAGGTGCTCCGCGGCATCGATACCAAGCTCAACGAGCTTTCGATGGTTGACCTCGAAGCCCATCTGGAGCGGAAAACCGTCAGCGTTATCACGCAGCAGCTCAAAGGCATCCCACATCTTGTCGTAATCAAAATAGGGATCACGGCAGTGAGGAGTGCAAACGATTCTGGTTACACCGGCCCGCTTGGCAGCCTCGAGCATCGCCAAGCTCTCATCGAGATCGGCGGCGCCGTCGTCTACACCCGGCAAGATATGGCAATGAATGTCACGCATAGGTCAGCCTTAATCAACTAAACGTTTGCTCGGTTGGTGAAGATGCCCTTTTTGGAAGTCCCCTGATTGTCGGAGCCCTTCTTAACCTTCTTACCGTCCTTGGTGTAGTAAGAATAGTAGTACTCGCTGGTCTCGGTCTCACAGTAATTCATGACGGTACCGATGAGCTTGACCTTCTCGGACTTCTTAAGCTGACCGATGGCGTTGAGCGCCTCTTCGCGCTTGGTAAAGTTCTCGCGCACCACGAACAGCGCGCCGTCGGTCAGGCTGGCAATCTCGGCAGCATCGATGAAGGTGCCGACCGGGGGAGCATCGAAGATGACGTACTGGAACTTGGCGGACAGTGCCTTTACCAGCTTGGCAAAGCGATGGGAGACGATGATGTCGGCAGGATTGGGAATGTGCGGCTCGGCATCGAGGAAGTAGAAGTTCTTCTGACCCGTCTCGACAATCGCCTGGTCGATAGAAACCTGCTCGGACAGGACTGCATAGAGTCCGCCGCGGGAGCGGACGCCGAGCATATCGGCAAGGGACCTGCGACGCATATCAGCCTCGACCAGCAGGACACTCTTGCCGCTCGTGGCGATTGCCTGAGCAAGGTTAATGGAAACCGTAGACTTGCCCTCGTTGGGAATCGAGGAGGTAACGGTGATGGTGCGAATGGGGTCATCCACGCTCGCAAAGCGGATGTTGGCCAGAAGGGTCTTGGCGGCATTCTGCACAACGAGCTTATCGGTGTTCTTTGCCTTAGCCATGCCTATTTACCACCTTTCATAGCCGGAATTCGGCCAACAACGGGAATACCCAGGAGCTCTTCTGCCTCTTCGGCACCGCGGATGCGGGTATTGAGCATGTCTGCCAAAACGACATAGGCAACTGCGATAAAGATACCGGCGAGGAACGCGACGGCAATATACAGCGTGCGCTTGGGGCCGCTGGGGGCTTCGGGGGTCTTAGCCTCGTCGATAACGTTGATGCTCTGGGCAGCGCCGACGTTCTGAGCGACCGTACTCACCGAGCTGGCAATGGCCTTTGCGACCTCAGCCGTCTCCTTGGCATCGGTGCCGGTAACCGAAAGCGTAATGACACGCGTGGTGGTCTCGGAGGAAACAGACACCTTGTAGTCATCCAGATCGGTAAGGCCCAGTTCTTTGGCGGCGCCGCTCTTAACGCTATCGCTATCCAGCAGCGTGGCGATATCGTTGGAAAGCATCTGGCTCGCCGAGAGATCGTTGTAGCTCATCTGACCGCTATCGTCGGTCTTGGCGAGAATGTACATGCTCGTCGTCGCGGTATAGGTGTTGTCCATCGCAACGAAGGACACGATGCCCATGGCGATCGCGCAGACCACCGGAAGGGTGATGACCAGCTTGAGGTGCTTCTTCAGCAGCTGGAACAGTTCGAGAAGGGTCATGCAGCTTGCCTTTCATTTCCCCAGTTCGGATTGACAAAACTGTCCGTATGTTATCGCATCTTTTTACCGAGACCAAACTCTATACATAAGAAACAGGCTCTCCTGTAAAAATGTCGGAAGCAATCGTAAAATTGCGCAACAACGCCGCACCCGAAAGTCAAATGCGGCGTCTACATCAATATCTATGTTGTATCGCTATGCGAATGGCTCGTCCTGCTGTATGGGAAACGTCACCGTAATGGTGGTTCCCACGCCCAACTCACTCGACAGATCGAGCGTGGCGTGATGATACAGGGCCGCATGCTTGACAATGGCAAGCCCCAGGCCGGTTCCGCCGCGTGCCTTGGACCTACTCTTGTCCACGCGATAGAACCGCTCAAATACCTTGCCCTGTTCTTCAGGCGCGATACCGATTCCCGTGTCGGCGACAGCGAGGAACGGATGGTCTTCGTCGTTGGTGCCGCACTGCAACGTAACCGTACCGCCGGGTCGATTGTAGCGGATGGCGTTGCTTGCCAGATTATAGATGAGCTCGTCGATCAAGCGCGACACGCCTTCGATGACCACAGGCTTGGTCTCATGACTTATCGTCACATTCGCTTGACGGGCGACCTGTTCAAGACGCTGCTCAACCGCGTAGATCGCACGCGAGAGCTCAATAGGCTCCGTGGAACCAATGGGCACTGTCTCGCCTTCAGTCGCACGTTCGGCCTCGTCCAAGTTAGACAGCGTAAGGATGTCGTTGACAAGCGCTGCCAAGCGGCCCGCCTCACGATAGATGCGACCGCCAAAGTTGCGCAGGTCGTCCTCGCCCTCGACCATGCCATTTGCGATGAGCTCGGCATAGCCCGAAATCGCCGTAAGCGGCGTCTTGAGCTCATGGGTGATATTCGCCGTGAACTCGCGGCGCATACGGTCGTTGTCCGCTAGCACCGCCATTTGGCGCTTGAGTTCCTGGCGCTGCGACTCGATGCGCTCAAGCATGGGAACCATCTCGGCATAGGCGTGCTCATAGCTACGGCGTGGGTGATCCAAATCCACCTCTTGTAACGGCGCGATGATGGCACGGGACTCACGGCGCGCCATAAAAAACGAGAGTACTGCACCCGCTGCTGCGATAAGCAGCATCGGCGCCAGCATCGACAGCAAAATCGCCGCAACGCCAGGCTGGGCCTGCGCCAAGCGAACGACCTGGCCGTTATCAAGGGTGACGGCGCGATACAGCATAATCTCGTCGAGCGTAGAGCTTGCGCGCTCCGCGGAACCCAAACCACTCTCAAAGGCCTCGATGACCTCGGGGCGATCACCATGGTTGGGCAGTGCGGAAGGCGACGCCTCGTTGTCGTAGGCAACCGATCCATCCTTGTTAATCAGCGTGATGCGTAAGTCCTCGCGATCGAGGCTACGCAAGAACGGGATGGGCTCCTGCTGCTCGTCGAGGGCGGCAGCAATGAGCTCGGTTTCCTGCGCCAGATTGGCACTCGTGGCATCCGCCAAGGTGTTTTGCACAAAGAACGCACCCAGCACCGTAAACGCCACGATAACCGCCATGGCGCAAACAAAGATCGTCACAAAAACGCGGTGCGACAACGTTTGTTTTCCCTGGGGGGCGAAGACCACGGGTTACTCCTCCGATGCAGTGGACGCGGTGTCGTCACCTTCGGCACCATCACCGGCCGAAGGCTCGGCCAGACGATAGCCCACGCCGCGCACGGTCTCTATGGCGCTCGCATGCTCGCCGAGCTTTTGGCGGAGCGTCTGCACATGTACGTCGACGGTGCGCGAACCGCCGTCGAAGTCCCAGCCCCATACGCTCTGCAGCAGCGACTCGCGGGTAAAGACCACGCCAGGTTTGCGCATGAGGTACTCGAGCAGGTCGAATTCGCGCAGCGTGAGCTTGAGCGGTTCACCGGCAACAGTCACTTCGCGGTGGCTGGGCGAAAGTACGATATCGCCCACGCTGAGCACATCGCTCGCCTGCTTGACCATGCCGCCGCGACGCAGCAGTGCGCGGCAACGGCTCGCAAGCTCCATGAGCGAAAACGGCTTAGTCAGGTAATCGTCGGCACCGCCATCGAGCGCCATCACCTTGTCGAGTTCGGTGTCCTTGGCGGTAAGCATCATGATGGGCACCGTCGCCGTCAGGCGATCGGCACGCAGGCGACGCATAATCGCCAAGCCATCGGTGTCGGGCAGCATGATATCGAGCAGCACAGCATCGGGCACCCGTCGCGCCACGGCAGCTTTAAACTCGCCATCGCACGAAAAGCCCTCGGCCTCGATTCCCTGCTTGCGCAGCGCGTAGACTGTCAAATCCCTGATGTTGTCATCGTCCTCGACGTAATAGATCATGTTGAACCCCTTTGCGGCCGATATGACCGCATCTTAACCCTAAAGGCACCTGCAAAAGACAGCGTCAGCCAAAACGCCCCGTCAAATAATCCGCGGTGCGCGGATCGGACGGATTCTTGAAGAGTTGCGCGGTGGGCGCGTGCTCCACCAGCTCACCCAGCAAAAAGAACGCAACCGAATCGGAAATACGCGCGGCCTGCTGCATGTTGTGCGTCACGACCACCAGCGTGCAGGTCTCCTTGAGCTCGCAGGCCAGCTGCTCCACCACCAACGTCGACACAGGGTCGAGTGCCGAGGTCGGCTCGTCCATCAGCAGAATGTCGGGCTGCACGGCAAGTGCGCGGGCGATGCACAGGCGCTGCTGCTGTCCACCCGAAAGACCCAGGCCCGACTCCATGAGCTTGTCCTTGACCTCATCCCATAGCGCAGCGCGACGAAGGGAGTCCTCGACCAGCTCATCGAGCATGACGCGGTCGCGCACACCCATACCGCGCGGACCGTAGGCGACGTTGTCGTAGATGCTCATGGGAAACGGGTTGGGGCGCTGGAACACCATGCCCACGCGCTGGCGCAAACGGCAGATGTCGTAATCGCCCAGGATATCTTGACCATCGAGCGCGATCTTGCCCTCGATGCGGCAATCCTTGATGCCGTCGTTCATGCGGTTAAAGCAGCGCAGCAACGTGGACTTTCCGCAGCCCGAAGGCCCGATGAACGAGGTGATCTGCTTGTCGCGGATCTTGATATTCACGTCCTTGAGCGCATGGTGGTCGCCATAGAACAGGTCGAGGCCCTCGACATCGATGCGCGTCGGCGAGGCGGCAAGATCCTCTGCCGTGGGGCGAGTCGCATCCCCAACCTCGCGCTCATGCGCGGCCTCGGCCTGCGCTTCCATGAGTTCTTCAAGCTCCGTGGGCTCCACAGCCGCAGCAGCCTTCATACCGCACACCTCCATATCGATATCAATTCAGCAGTATCGATAGTAGGAATCGCGGCTCATACGCACGTGAGCACATTGTCAAGTGTTTGTAAGGGCACGCTAGCTATGCGGCGGGCAGCCCGATGGTGAATATCGTGTGTTCGGGCGTCGATTCACATGCAACGGTACCGCCGTGTGCCGCGATGATCTCCTTGGCAATAGCAAGGCCCAAACCGGCACCACCGCGATTGGTCGCACGCGCCGCATCCAGGCGATAGAACTTCTCAAAGATCACCTTGAGCTTAGCCGCAGGGATAGGATCGCCCTGATTGATAAAGCGCACGCGCACGCCGCCATCGTCTTGGCGCCTGGCCTCAATCGTGATAGTCGAACCCTCATAGCTATAGGCGACGGCGTTTTTCATGATGTTGTTGAACACGCGGGCCATCTTGTCGCCATCCACGAGCACCGTCAGGTCCTCGCGAATATCAACTTGGGCTTCCTTATGCTGCTCGTTGAGGATGGGATAGAACTCGTCAGCCACCTGAGCCAGCAGCAACCCCAGATCAACATAGCCGCGCGTGAGCACGATATCGTGGAAGTCAAAGCGCGTGATATCGAAGAACTCTTCGATGAGCGCATCGAGCCGGTGCGCCTTGTCGAGCGCCACGCCCGTAAAACGCGTGCGCTGCTCAAGCGGCAAATCGGGGGCCTCCTGCAAGAGCGAAAGGTAGCCCACCACGCTGGCGAGCGGCGTGCGCAGGTCGTGCGCCAGGTACGTCACCAGGTCATCTTTGCGGTGGGATTCGTCACGCAGGGCTTGTTGAACCCTACGCTCGCAATCGCGCGCCCGGTTGAGCGCGCCCTCGACCTCGAGGAAGTCGCCGTCAATGTTGTCCCATGTGTCGGGGTTATCGATCAGACGGTCCTGAATGCGGGCGGCAATCACGCGGTCGGCGTGCAGCTCGCCCTGCTCGTAACCCTGGTAGTACAGGGCGCGTCCGCAGAAGAACAGGACGCACACGGCAAGCGCCAGCACAAATCCAAGCATGTTGAACACAAAGCCGGCGTCAAAGAATACGGGCTCGCCAATACCGCCAAGCGCCATGGACCCGATCGCCAACGTAATTGTCCACGCGGCGCCGCCGATCACCACACAGCGGCGAACGATTTCGAATCGATCAATCAGCAAAAAGCCAATGAGTAGAACTGCCAGGATGCCAACGATATTGTCAATGCCGATGAGCAGCAGACTCAGCAAAAAGAGCAGCACCGTCGCTAACGCACGGTTGTCAACGACCGCCCTTACGTATTCAAAGAGTCGATCGGGTACCTCGAATGCCCGCCTATCGTCTTTTGTCATATCTACTCCCCCACCATCAAAGGCGTTATTCGATTATGTAGCCGACGCCCCAGACGTTTTTGATAAAGCGCGGCTTCTGGGCATCGTCGCCGATCTTTTCGCGCAGATGGCGAATGTGCACCATAACCGTATTGTTGGAGCCGGGCATAAAGTCCTCGTTCCACACCGCGCGGAACAGGTCCTCCACGGGCACCACGCTACCACGATGCTCGACCAGATACAGCAAGATGGAATACTCGATGGGCGTAAGGCGCACCGGCGCACCGTCCACCGTCACAGAGCGGGCGTCGCGGTTGATCTCGAGGCCGTCGAGCTGGATGATCGGCGACTCGGCCGCCTGTGCGCGGCTGCCGTAGCTGGTATAACGACGAAGCTGAGCATGAACGCGTGCAATGAGCTCCAGCGGACGGAACGGCTTGACCACATAATCGTCTGCGCCAAGCGAAAGGCCCTCGATCTTGTCTTGCTGGGCATCGCGCGCCGTCAGCATGATCACGGGATAGGTATGGCTGGAACGGATCGTACGCAACAGCTCAAAGCCATCGATATCGGGCAGCATGACATCCAGCAGCGCCAGATCGAACTCTTGCTCCAAGATTGCCTTGGCAGCATCGGCCCCGCTATAGGCGACCTGTACGTCAAAGCCTTCTTTTGTAAGGTAGATGCCAACTAGGTCGGCGATGGCCTTCTCGTCATCAACTACCAAAATGTGCTCGTTCATGCGTGCTCCTCTCGCGCTCCATTATGCCCGAGGGGGCGCATGCCACACACAACAAGCGTGGGTGATTAAGTCGGCCTTAAGCACCCTTGTGCCCGTTCGGGCGCGGATGTGGGCCACGCACGCACGCGATGATTGCCGACACCGGCAAACGATATACTCTAGTTCCAGAAGAGACCATCCCGTCGAAAGCGAAATCTGTGAAGTCCCTCACCTCTTTTGCAAAGCGCTCAGCCCAGCTTGCCGCCGGCTTTGTCTGCGCTATCGCCCTTGCCGCTGGCGTGCCCACCGTCGCCGGCGCCCAAGTGCTCACGACCGACAATGTCTGCGGCAAAACCGCCGATGCGCGCGGCATCACGGCCGATAATCTGCCCGATATCGATGCGACCAATGCGCTCGTCATGGGCAAAGACGGCACCGTCTACTACGGGCGCGGCGCCGATGAGCAGGTCAAAATCGCCTCGATCACCAAGGTCATGACCGCAATCCTAACCGTCGAGAATTGCAAGATGGACGAGAAGGTCACGGTGAGCAACGCCGCAGCCACCGTGGGTAATTCGACCGCCGGCTTGCTCGAAGGTGACGAGCTTACCGTGGAGCAGGCACTGCGCGGCCTGATGATTCCCTCGGGCAACGACGCCGCCATCGTGCTCGCCGAATATGTGGGCAAGAAGATCGACCCTAAGACCAAAGACGCCGAGGCAACCTTTGTGAAGGCCATGAACGAGCGCGCTAAGAAGCTCGGCTGCACCGGTACGCTTTTTGAAAACCCGCATGGTCTGGACTTTGATGAGTGGGCTGGCGATATGCACTCAACCGCACACGACGTAGCGCTGATGATGCAGGAGGCCATGAAAAACGACACGATCCGCGAGGTCGTAGCGAGCGAGGATTCCTGGATCGAGGTCACGGGCGCCGACGGCACCGACCATTCGCATTCCATGGACACGCATAACTATTTGCTGGGCCAAGATGGCAACATCGGTGGCAAGACCGGCACCACCGACGACGCGGGCTATTGCTTTACGAGCGCCTACAACCGCGACGGCGACGAGATCTACACCGTCGTTTTGAACTCCACCACCACCGACCAGCGCTTTACCGATACCGCAACCCTTGCCAATTGGTACTACGGTCACAAGGTGACGGTCGCAATCGCCAACACACAGGAAAAGACCGCCAACGGCAACCCGCTTATGGCGCGCATTGGCCAAACCGACTGGACGGATAAGACGATCGACGCCACACTCGCCGATCCTACGGCGCAAGCGACCGTGTTTTCCCTTGCCGGCGAGGTGACCGAAAAGGTTAGCTACGACGATCTTTCGGGCACGGTGCATGTGGGCGACAAGGTGGGCAGCGTCACGCTCAAGCAGGACGGCACCAAGATCGCCGTCATGGACCTAGTTGCCGACGAGGAAGGCGCAGGGCCGAATCCCATTGAATGGCTACTCGTGAAGCTCGATCGCTTGGGCCGTCGCATCGACAACCGCCCACTCACGGCAGAAAGCGAGACCGTCGCCAAGGCGCCCGAGGTGTAGGGCGCAAGAATAATAAGTCCACTGAAAGGAGGCGTCCGAAAGGATGCCTCTTTTTTTGAGGGTTCGAATCCCCAGCCTCCTTTCTCCGCACAAAAAAGGGCCCCAAATGGGACCCTTCTTTCAAGTCATACTGGCGGAGAGCTGGGGATTCGAACCCCAGATGCCCTTTTGGGGCATACTCGCTTAGCAGGCGAGCACCTTCGGCCTCTCGGTCAGCTCTCCGTAACAGCCGTTCTATAGTAACCAAACAGTCGAAGTTGGGCAAGAGGGAATTTTCTAATTGCCCGGCGGCCTTTCCTCCTTGCAGTTTTCGCCCCTACCCCAGCGAGCGGTTGAGGGAGCCGAGCTCGTCGTTGCCCATGGTACGCCACATTTGGAAGATGCAACCGCGCGCCAGGAAAAAGAAGCCGTTATCGACCAGCTGCACGGCGGCATCCGCAAGCTGGTTGGCCACCGCGGGCACGGGCGGCAATTCGAGTCCAGCCCTGCGGATGGTCTCGACCGCTTCCTCGAACGTCGGAGGCTCGCTGACACCCATCTCGTTCATAAGGCCCTGCATTTCTTCCAGCGCGCTGCTGCCCGACTCCTCGCCGCGCGGCACCAGACGGTAACAAGCCAGCGCCAGGTCGAGCTGATCGCAATTCCAATAGGCAAACGCCAAGCGATAGAACAGGTAGCCGATTGCAGAACGATCGCTGGCAATACGTAGGCCGTGGCGCGCCACCTCGATAATCTCGTCAAAGCGCTCCAGACGCGCGAGCACGTTGATGAGCGCAAAGTGCGACTGCATGGACGAGCGCGCCAGATCGTAAAGATGGCGCACCTCGGGCAGTGCTCGTTCAAAGTCCTCTTGCTCGGCGTAAAAACTGCAGATCTCGTGCTGGGCAAAGTACAGCGCATCGGGCGCACGAAGGATTCGCACAGAGCGGTCTTCTTCCAACACCGGTAGCACCATGCGCACCAGCTGGTTATCGCAAAACTGCGTTTGAACCGGACCTGTCGCCAAAAGCTCGGCGACGGCGCACTTAGCCTCCAACTCCTCGACAAGACGGGAAAAGCCTTCAAAAGCACCTGTACGGTCGACTTTTGCCTGCTCGCGCAATTCAACAACACGGGCCACGTATGGGTCGTCGTCCTCTTCCATGACCTCCAACTCGTCAGCCGTATCGGCAAGCAGCAGATCGCGCAGCGCCGGCGGCAGCGTGCGATGGTCATCACGCGGACGAGCATGAACCTCCGCAGGCTCAATCGTCTCCGGAGCGGTTGACTCATACGCCTCAAGTACACGCTTGCACGGCATATCGTCCATGTCCATGCTCTCAAGATCCTTGACGACAGGCACGCAATCGGCCAGATAGGCCGCGCGCCCAAAGAAATACGTTGCGACAACGCGCTCGCCCTGCTCACTGCCGGGAGCAGCAATCTGCACATAGCAGCGCGTGATGCAGGTGCCCGCGGCAAAACACGCTGCTGCAAGCGTGAGTGCCACGCGCGCATCGTGCTCCGCGGCCCAGATCGCACGCGCGTCCTCGTCCAACTCGCGCCAGGCGTCATCTTGAGCGTCGTATTCACGTTGCGGCATGGCATCAACGACAGACTGCCCAAACCGAACGAGCATGATCCCCTCGGCAACGTTTGCCCGATAGGTATAGTCGAGCCGCGTGACCACGTTAAGTGCCTCGACAATACGCGCGAAGCGGGTACGCACATCCCACTCACCGCCCGGCTGGCAAGCCACCGTACCCGGTTTGCCCCACGGGTTATCGCTCGAGGCCGTATCGAGCAGTCGGGGAACATCGTTGGTCGTCTTGGCGATATGCCACGCATCAAAGAGCGCGCAGCCCTCAAGGCTCGGCGAGGATGCCGCAGGGACCAATCCGGCCCCGATGTGCTCAAGGATGCCGGAGAGACGGTTAAGACGGCACTCGATGGCAAGCAGCATGTCAATCTCGTCCTGGTCCAGCAGGCTGCGATCAAAATTGAGATAGAAAAGCTTTGAGCGATCGATGCGAGCCAGGCTCATCTCGGACTTAGCGGCGATGGTGCGCAAGCGGGGCAAGTCAATTTCACTCATAAGGGCGGCGGCATAGCGCTCGATACCGCTCGGATTCTCGGCATGGTCAACGCGGTAGAGCAGCGTCTCGATAGCGTCAGGGAGCGGTGCCGTGTTAAAGCCCAAAAACACCTCGACCGGCTCGGGCAACTTTACGAGCTTGATCTTGTCGACAACGTTTTGCATACCCTCGTCGAGTCCGTCGGCGTCCGCCGTGCTCGCAATGGTATTTTCGGAGTCAGCGAATATCACGTAGCGCAGGAACATCGATGCCATGAACTCACCGTAAGGAAGGGAGCGGGTCGAATTCCATGTCTCGTGATCGGACTGTTCGCGCATGGGGCCTTCGGGAGAGCCGACGGTTCGCGCGCACGCGCGCATCGTGCCGTTTGCTCCCCTCACCATAATCTCACCAATACCGGAGTCCGACTCGTCAAGGACCAGTTCCATGTCGGGATCGTTGGGCAGCGGAGCCTCGCTAACGGGGCGGTCCACCTTGTACACCTCACCCGAAACGCTTACGTAGCCCAAAAGCGACACATGGCTTTTGCCAACGAATTCGACGACATAACAAGATTCATGCTGATCCTCGCCAAAGAGTTTCCAGACCACGCCATATGAGCGTCCCGCAGGCTGCTCGGACATCGCCGGAAAGCGCTTCTTGGGATCGAGAAACCTGAGCTTGTATGTCGGACGCTCTGCCACGAAATATCACCCTGATCGGTCGCTTGAGAAGGAGCGGTCGCGAATAAGTCGCGACATCTACTCGGAATCTTACACGAGTCGACAGGAAATCGTCCCTTTGGACGAAAGCACTCAAGCTGGCGTAAAAGAAAAGCCCCCGTTGCCGGGAGCTTTAATCTCAAATGGTGCGGCGTATAGGATTCCGCGCATCCGCTGCGCGGATCCGCACCGGCTTCGCCCGCCTGCCGGCGTGCTCGCCCGCGGGCTAAAAACGCTCCGCGTTTTCTTTACGCCCGCGCCTCGACCGAGGTTCGAATCAATGCGGTGTTTACGTAAAAGAAAAGCCACCGTTGCCGGGAGCTTTAATCTCAAATGGTGCGGCGTATAGGATTCGAACCTATGACGTTCTGATTCGTAGTCAGACCCTCTATCCAGCTGAGGTAACGCCGCAACTTGTTGATTATTATGCACAGGGACTGAATAATGGTCAAGCATTTTTTCAAAAAAAGTTATCGAATTTGATTTTTAATCATTTGGAGGGCTTGGCGCGATCTTCGACGCATCGCGATATAAGAAAAGCCCCGTCGCCGGGAGCTTTAAAGTCAATTGGTGCGGCGTATAGGATTCGAACCTATGACGTTCTGATTCGTAGTCAGACCCTCTATCCAGCTGAGGTAACGCCGCAACGCACGGATTATTATGCACGCGAGCCCCCGATGGGTCAAGCGACAATTAGAAAAAATTTTACGGAGTGATAATTAAGTTGTTCGTGCCTCGACCGAGGTTCGAATCCATGCGGTGTTGCCATAAAAGAAAAGCCCCCGTTGCCGGAGGCTTTAAAGTTCAGTTGGTGCGGCGTATAGGATTCCGCGCATCCGCTCCGCGGATCCGCGCCGGCTTCGCCCGCCTGCCGGCGTGCTCGCCCGCTCGCTACGGACGCTCCGCGTCCGCTTCACGCTCGCGCCTCGACCGAGGTTCGAATCCATGCGGTGGCGGCATAAAAGAAAAGCCCCCGTTGCCGGAGGCTTTCAATTTCAATTGGTGCGGCGTATAGGATTCGAACCTATGACGTTCTGATTCGTAGTCAGACCCTCTATCCAGCTGAGGTAACGCCGCAGCGCAAAACATATAAAACCACTTTAGCTTATTGGAGTCAAGCACAATCTCAAACTTTTTTTGGAACGCAGTTTTGTCATGCTGCTCCGCATATACCGTCGTTCCCCGTACGATCGATTGGCTTTTCGATCACGTCAAACTTAGCATCAAGTTCCCTGAGGAGCGATCTCACCCGCTGGGCACAATCATAATCGGCAAACGAGATACTCAACATGCGAGCAACCTGGTTAGATGTCCGGACCCCATAGAAATGCTCCAGGGCCACAAGCCCCTCGTGCGCCACAAACGTCTCAACCACATGCGGCGACTCCTCGTAGCACCATTGGGTCAACGGACCCTCGCTCGTCTGTCGAACCACCAGGCCACCCATGCCAGACGGCTCACACGTCACAAGCAGGTACTCCCCGCCCTCGTCGCTCTCAAACAAAACCACCCGATCATCAAACAGCTCCATCGCGTCCCCTTTCTCTCGCTCTTATTTAGCAAAAGCATAGCAGGTAGATGGCTGTATACAGAACAGTTGTTCGTGTGTTTTCTATTGAGCTGTCCGCACAGCATGGTATGGCCGCACACAAAAAGGGCACCCCAAAAAGGAGTGCCCTAGCAAATCGCTTATGCAGCCAATCTACGCGACCGGCTCGATCTTCTCGAGGCCGCCCATGTAGGGACGCAGAACCTCGGGGATCGTGATGGTGCCGTCAGCGTTCTGGTAGTTCTCCAGAATGGCTGCCATGGTACGGCCAGCCGGCAGACCGGAACCGTTGAGGGTGTGCAGATAGCGCGAACCCTTGAAGTTCTCGGGGTCGCGATACTTGATGTTGGCGCGACGGGCCTGGAAGTCACCGCAGTTGGAGCAGGAGCTGATCTCCTTGTAGGCGTTGTAGCTCGGCAGCCAGACCTCGACGTCGTAGGTCTGACGGGCAGAGAAGCCCAGGTCGCCGGTGCACAGGCTAATCACGCGATACGGAAGACCCAGCTGCTGCAGCAGGAACTCGGCCTCGGCGGTCATGCTCTCGAGCTCCTTGTCGGACTCCTCCGGCTTGGCAAACTTGACCATCTCGACCTTGTCGAACTCGTGCTGGCGAATGATGCCGCGGGTATCGCGACCAGCGGAGCCGGCCTCCTCGCGGAAGCAGGGGGTGAAGGCGGTGTAGCGGCGCGGCAGGGTATCGGCGTCGAGGACCTCACCGGCGTGCAGGTTGGTGAGCACGACCTCGGCGGTGGGGATCAGGAAGTTGTCGCCCGAGACGTGATAGGCGTCGTCCTCGAACTTGGGCAGCTGGCCCGTGCCGAACATGGTCTGACGCTTGACGACGATGGGCGGCCACCACTCCTTAAAACCACGGCTGGTGTGCGTATCGAGGAAGAAGTTGATGAGGGCGCGCTCAAGACGGGCGCCGGCGCCACCGAGAACGGTGAAGCGGCTGCCGGAGAGCTTGTTGCCGCGCTCGAAGTCAAGGATATCGAGGTCGGTGCCCAGATCCCAGTGCGGCTTAAAGTCGAAGTCGAACTCGCGCGGGGTGCCCCAACGACGGCGTTCGATGTTCTCGTCCTCGTCCTTGCCGTACGGCGTGGCCTCGCAAGGAATGTTGGGCAGGTGAGCCATGAAGTCGTACTGCTCCTGCTCGAGGGCGGTGCGGCGCTCGGCCAGACCGTCAATTTTCTCGTTGACGGCGCGCACGGCCTCTTTGGCGGCCTCAGCCTCGTCCTTCTTGCCCTCCTTCATCAGGGCGCCGATCTTCTTGGACTCGGCATTGCGCGTGGCTTGAAGTTCCTCGACCTCGGTGATGACGGCACGACGCTCGTCGTCGAGCTCAAAGAACTTCTCGCGATCCCAAGACGTCTGGCGGTTAGCCATGGCGACATCGATGGCATCGGGGTTCTCGCGAACAAACTTGATATCAAGCATTAGATCCTCCGGCGATATACATTCCATTTAGGTTGCAACCTTGTACATGTATGGGCAAGTATATACTTATGAGCGTTTACGACCCAACTCAACTACGCAAGAAGGCACCCAATGGACGCAGTTTTTTCCTTTTTGTTTGGCACCCGCACCGGTTTTGCCATCCTTTTCGCCGGCGGCATCCTGCTGTTTGCGATTATTGCCTTTGTAATGGAGAAGCGCACCCATAAGATGTATGTCGACCGCGGCCCCAAGTCCGAGGACGAAGAAGACAGCTTCTGGGACTAACCTGCCAAAAAGGGACAGGTTTATTTTGGTCGGTTTTATCTGGGCAAACGCAAGTGCCCCGCAACTGGAATTGAGCCAGTTGCGGGGCACTTTTCGCTAAAAGGACAAAACCGCAGGAAAAACCTGCCAACATAAACCTGTCCCGTTTTTGGTCGGTTTTACTGGAGGGTTGCGTCGATTGCCTTGACCAGGGCGCTGCGCATGCCGGCGTCCTCGAGCGCAACGACGCCCTTGATGGTGGCACCACCGGGCGAGCATACGGCATCCTTCATCGCCGCAGGATGCTGGCCAGTTGCAAGCTGCAGCTTTGCCGTACCCAGCACCATCTGGCTCACAATGCGATAAGCATCCGCACGCGGGATACCGTGCTTGACCGCCGCATCGCCCAGGGCCTCGATTGCCATGGCGACAAACGCCGGAGCGCAACCACCCACCGTGCCGCCCACAAACAGCAGGCTTGTGTCGAGCTCGACGACAGCGCCAAGCTTACCGAGCAGGTCGAGCACCACAGCACGCTGCTCGTCGTTAAGCGTCGAAGCCTTCTCGCAGGCGATGACGCCCTCGCCCACCGAAACCGGCGTGTTGGGCACCGTCGAGATATGCGCGACGCCCGGCAGGACCTGCTCCCACTTGGCACTGTCCCAGGTCCAGGCAACCGACAGAACGACCTTTTTGGCAAAAGCATCCTTGAGCGGGGCGAATACCTTCTCGATCATGTACGGTTTGACCGCAGCGACCACGATATCGGATGCGGCGACAACCTCGGCGGCATCGTGGCAGGCGACCATGCCGCGCGCCTCGCAGCGCTCAACCAGTGCGTCGTAGCGACCCGCGCAGGCGCACATGTCGCTCGCAGCTACACCGGCAGCGATCCAGCCATCGGCCATAGCGCTCGCCATATTGCCAAAACCGACAAATCCAATCTTCATATCGCATAGTCCTTTCAGACACATTCCTCAAAACGAAAGGTATTGTCCCACGCCATTGTTTCGTATTGCCGACCTATTTGTGATACGGCTCGCCACGACTGATCTTACAGGCACGGTAAATCTGCTCTAGCAGCACCACACGCGCCAGGTTATGCGGCAAGGTAATGCGTCCAAAGCTGAGCATCTCGTCGGCTCGTGCGCGCACGTCATCGCTCACGCCGTCCGAACCGCCGATTACAAAGGCAATGTCGCTGCCGCCTCGCAGCATAAGATCGTCGAGCCTCGCCGAAAACTCCTCGCTCGAGCGCTCCTTGCCCTCGATAGCCAGCAGGATCACATGCGCTCGAGATGGCAAGGCGGCAAGAATCGCCGCCCCCTCCTTGTCGCGCGCGGCATCCACGCCGCCCGCCTTAGCCGGGTCGATATCGGCCACCTCGCGGATATCCACCTTGGCATAGGCACCTAGGCGCTTGGTGTACTCAGCGCACGCGTCCTTCCAAAAGCGCTCTTTGAGCTTGCCAACGCAAACGACGGTGTATTTCACGCGCGTCTACTCCTTCGAATCGTTTTGAACTTTGCCGGCGGCCAGCATCTGCTCGAACATCGAGGCCGACTGCGAAAAGTCGCTCGGCAGCACGACCGTCGAGGTTTTACCCGTGCGAGCGAACTCCGTCATCATCTCGGACCACTGCGTAAACATGAACAGTTGGTTGGCCTCGTCATTGCCGACACCCGTCTCCTGGATGATCTCGAGCGAATCTTTGATACCCAGCGCGATGGCCTTGCGCTGGTTGGCGATGCCCTCGCCCGCCTTTTCCATAGCCTCGGCCTCGGCGGTCGCCTCGGTGACGCGCTTGATGCGGTCGGCCTCGGCGAGCTCCTGCGCGGCAGCGCGCTTGCGCTGGGCAGCGTTGATGTCGTTCATGGAGTTCTCAACCTCGGTCGGCAGTGCGATTTTGGTGATGAGCGTCGACACGAGGGTGAAGCCGTAGGCGGCCATCTGCTCGGAAACGGTAGCGTTGACATCCTTGGCGATGTCATCCTTCTTGGCAAAGACCTCATCGAGTGTGTAGACGGGGATGGAGGAGCGCAGGGCGTCGGTGATGAAGTCGCGCATCTGGTCGACGGGCTCCTGCAGCATGTAGTAGCTCTTGTAGATGCCCGAATCTGCCGGGCCGGCGCCCATGTCGTAGCTCACGTGGTACTGAGCGGAGACCTCAAGACCGATGGTCACGTTGTCCTGGGTCTTAACGTCGATGCCAAAACCGTTTTTCATGGTGCGCAGGCTCACCGTGGCGGCCTTGCGGTCGATCACGGGCACCTTCACGTGGAAGCCCGCGTTGACGATACGGTTGAACTTACCCAAGCGCTCGATGATTACGGCGTGCTGCTGTTCAACGACATAACAGGCGTTGGGGAGCAGCAGCAACAGGATGATGATGGGAATCAAAAGGCTGGTAAGGGCGGCGATGATACCGGAAAACAGCATGGTCTCTCCTCTGATAGGCACACGTTGGTACTAGGATACCCGTCCAAGGAGATCGTGCATAACAAAAAGAGCTCCCATTGCTGGGAGCTCTTTCAATCCATGGTGCGGGCGAAAGGACGTCCGCGTATCCGCTTCGCGGATCCGCACCGGCTTCGCCCGCCTGCCGGCGGACTCGCC
>NZ_QSPG01000019.1:20645-41920 GCF_003436395.1 Collinsella sp. TM06-3
CCCGCCTGCCGGCGGACTCGCCAGCTCGCTAAAAACGCTCCGCGTTTTCTTGACGCTCGCTCCTTCACAGGTTCAAGTCCCTGCGATGGGCACATAACAAAAAAGCCCCCATTGCTGGGAGCTCTTTCAATCAATGGTGCGGGCGAAAGGACTTGAACCTTCATGGGGTTGCCCCCATACGGACCTGAACCGTACGCGTCTGCCAATTCCGCCACGCCCGCGTGCAGGAATTAGAATAACGGAGCGCCACCGCGAACGCAAGAACTATTTTTGAAAAAGTTTGCAGGCATTTTCCCAAGCGGCATGCGCGATTGTTTCGGCGTCCTCACCAGTGCGATCGACACGGTCGTTAACCAGCGCGTTTGCCGTAATGGAGATCATTGCTGGCTCGCATTCAAGACCGCGGATGGGCTCCGGAGCCATATACGGGCAATCCGTCTCGAACAAAATGCGGTCGAGCGGGGTCGCCGCAAATGCCTCGCGCACGTCGTCGTTGCGCTTAAAGGTGGCCGCACCACCATAGGCGATATAGCAGCCCAGCTTCACAAAGCGCTCCATCGTGGCGCGGTCCTCGCCAAAACAGTGCAGCACACAACCGGCCTGGGGCACGCCCACCTCACGAAGCACGTTGTAGGCGTCCACGTGCGAGGTACGCTCCTGGTCCATGTCCTCGTGACGCAGATGCAGCTCCACCGGCACGTTACGACACACGGCAAGCTCGAGCTGGCGCGCCATGCAATCAATCTGCACGCTGTGGGGCGCCGGCGTGATGTCGTCGTCGTAATCCATGTGGTAGTCCAGACCGATTTCGCCAATACCGGCACACAAAGGGTCATCAAGCGCAGCAACAACCTGCGCGTGAATGTCGTCGGTATAGTCCGGCGCGCCATACGGATGCACGCCGGCAAGATACTTGATCTGCGGGATATCCTGCATCGGCAGAATTTCGCGCACGAGCCAGTCGCTATAGTCCGTCACGCTGCGCTTGTCGGCGATGGGGTCGAAGACCGTCACCAACAGGTCGATGCCTGCCGCCTTGGCACGCACGAGTGTCTCGGGCACATCCTTGCCCCAGAACGAAAGCAGATGCGCATGTGTGTCGGCAAGCGGTGCCAAGGGCACGGGACAAGCAACCGTCTTCTTTTTCTTGGTAAACGTCACGCGTTCGGCATTAAGCGTCATGGGAAAGCTCCCGAGCCAGGCACACAAAGTCGGCGACGCCGAGCGTCTCGGCGCGCGTGGTGGGTGCGATACCGCAAGCCTCAAAGGCGGCATCGAGCACGTCCTTGGCAAAGCCGTTGGCGCTCATGGAATTGCGGATGGTCTTGCGACGCTGGGCAAATGCAGCATCAATCACGCGGGCCACAAATTCGCGATCGAGCCCTTCGGGCACCACGCCGTCAACACGGTCGATACGCACGACAGCCGAGTCCACGTGCGGCGCCGGCATAAAGCAACGCGGCGGCACCTCAAAGCGACCCGTCACCTGCGCATACAGGCCGAGCTTTGCCGTATAGCCGCCATAGGTCTTGTTGCCCGGCACTGCGGCAATGCGATCGGCAACCTCCTTTTGCACCATGACGACGGCGCGCTTGAGCGCCGGCATCGTCTGGAATAATTGCAAAATGATCGTCGCCGCCACGTTATAGGGCAAGTTCGCGACAAATACCGTCGGCTCACCGCCCGCAGCCTGCTCAATCTGCTCCGGCGTCACCTTGAGCGCATCGCCCATGATAAAGCGGAAGTTGGCATAGTCGGCGGCGTGAGCATCGAGCACCGGCTCGAGCTCGGGATCTGCCTCGATCGACGTGACGCACGCCGCCTCCTGCAGCAACGCAAGTGTCAACGTACCGCAACCCGGACCCACCTCGAGTACGCGCTCGTCACCTGCAAGCTCAGCGAGCTCACAGATGCGTTCGATCACATGGTTGTCGATCAGGAAGTTTTGGCCCAGGCGGTGCTTGGTCGCAAGGCCAAACTCCTCCAGCAGCTCCCTTGTTGCCGTGGGGTTTGCCAAAGGCGAAGTTGTCATAGTTGCCTCCTTAGCATGATGGCGGCGTCTTGAAACGAAAGGGCATGGACCGTTGCGGCCATGCCCTTACATCTAAACATCAAATTGCCGATATGGCGCTCGCGCGGTCTCTACGCCAGACGCGGGAACAGCGGATCGCCCTTCTCGACGGGCTGACCACCAGCAAGCAGGCCCCAAGTGCAAATGCCCTTGAGGTCGTCGCTCGCGGCCTCGCCCTCACAGGACAGGCGGCGCAGAGCCTCGGCAGAAGTCTGGGGCATGAGCGGCATCAGCAGGTGGGCGGCGATGCGGATGGCCTCGAGCAGGTTGTAGATCACAAATGCCAGCTCGTCAGCCTTGGCCTCGTCCTTGGCAAGCGCCCAGGGCTCGGAGTCCTCGATGTAGTGGTTGGCGGCGTGGATGAGCTCCATGACCTCATCCTTGGCTCCGCCGTAATCGAGCACGTCCATCTTGGCCATGTAGCGGTCGACCAGGCCATCGGCAATCTTTGCCAGCGGGTTATCGAACGCGTCGGCAGACGCCGGTTTAGCCGGGGCGCAGCCGTCAAAGTACTTTGCGCTCATGTTGAGCGAGCGCGAAATGAGGTTGCCCCAGCTGTTGGCCAGATCGGCGTTGTAGACCTGCTCCATGCGATCGAAACTGATGGCGCCGTCGGTGCCGGGAACGACATCGGTCATAAAGTAGTAGCGATAGCCCTCGACGCCCAGCATGTCGATAACGTCCTGCGGAGCGATGGCGTTACCGCGGCTCTTGGACATCTTCTCGGCCTTGCCGGTCTCGGCATTGCGCACGGTCAGGAAGCCGTGGGCAAAGACGTGCTCGGGCAGGGCCTCGCCGATGGCCATGAGCATGGCGGGCCAAATGACGCAGTGGAAGCGGATGATGTCCTTACCCACGATGTGGAACTGCGCGGGCCAGCGATAGGCCAGCTCGGCACGCGCCTCGTCGGTGTCGACACCGTAGCCGACGGCCGTCATATAGTTGAGCAGCGCGTCAAACCATACATAGGTCACATGGCCCTCGTCAAACGGAACCTGGATGCCCCAGTCAAAGCTCGTGCGACTCACGGAAAGGTCGTTGAGGCCGCCCTCGACAAAGCTGCGAACCTCGTTCATGCGGAACGCAGGCTCGACAAAGTCGGGGTGCTCGTCATAGAGCTTGAGAAGCTTGTCCTGGAAGGCGGAAAGCTTAAAGAAGTAGGACTCCTCCTGGACGCGCTCAAGCGGACGGTGGCAGTCGGGGCATAGATGCTGGCCGACGCTGCCGTACTCCTCGTCGCCCTTCTGGACCTGCGTATCAGTGAAGTAGGTCTCGTCAGGCACGCAATACCAACCGTCGTAGCTGCCCTTATACAGGTAACCGGACTCCTTCATGCGCTCCCACAGGTACTGCACGGCATGATGCTGGCGCGGCTCGGTGGTGCGGATGAAGTCGTCGTTGGAAATCTCGAGCTTGCTCCAAAGCTCCTTGAAGTGCGGGGCCTGGCTATCGGTCCACTCCTGCGGCGTCATGCCATGCTTGGCTGCGGCCTCGGCGACCTTCTCGCCGTGCTCGTCCATGCCGGTCAGGAACTTGACGTTATAGCCGGCGGAACGGCGATAGCGAGCCTGAACGTCGGCGATGATGGTGGAATAAGCCGTGCCCAGGTGCGGATCGGCGTTGACGTAGTAGATGGGCGTCGTGATAAAGAACGAAGGCTTGCTTTGATCCATGGGGTTTGTCCTCCAGAAAAACGTTGCATACAGAGGATGATTCTAGCGCAAGGGCTGGATATCCTCCATCTATTGCATATCGAGCACCATGGCATAGACATCGCGCTTGCGGCGCGAATACTTCTGAGACAGGCGCTTGGCCACCGCAGACGCGGGCTCCCCCTCCTCGAGCGCGGCGCGGATATCCTCGCGCAGGGCCTCGTCGGGATCCGCTGCCGTGGCGCCGACCGGCACGATACCGGCCTCCTCATCCTCGCTCGGTGGCGCGATGACCAGCGCAATCTCGCCCTTTACCTCGCCGCGAGCACGCAGCTCCTCGGCAAGCTGGTCAGCGGGCCCGCGCAAGACCTCCTCGTGCAGCTTGGTGAGTTCGCGGCAGACGGCAACCTCACGCTGGGGAAAGACCTCCGCCACGGCCTCGAGCGTCGCCACGATGCGATGTGGAGACTCGTAGAAGATGAGTGCGCCGGGCACCACGGCAAGGCGCTGCAAACGGCGCACACGGTCGCCGTGCTTTCGGCCCAAAAAGCCCTCGAAGAAAAAATGCTCGCAGGGAATGCCGGACGAAACAAGCGCCGTGACGCAAGCAGAGGGCCCGGGAATAACTTCGACGGGCACATCGGCCTCACGCGCCGCCTCGACCAGCGCCTGGCCGGGATCGGACACGCTCGGCATGCCGGCGTCCGAGGCAAAAGCGAGGGTCTCCCCCGCCAGCAGACGGTCGACCAGGCCGGCGGCGCGGCTGGCGATCACATTCTCGTCGCAACGGACAAGCGGCTTGGAAATGCCCAGGTGCATCAGCAGCTTTGACGTCACACGCGTGTCTTCGCAGCAGATGACATCGGCAGCGGCAAAGGCCTCGCCAACGCGCGGGGACAGGTCACCCAGGTTGCCGATGGGCGTGCCGACCACATAGAGTTTGCCCGTATGGGCGCTGTTTTGCGTCATATCAACCTATTCAATCATGCCGCGCTCGAGCGTACCGAGCGCCGCGCGGGCGTCCCATGCTGCAATGCGCTTCTCGGTCTTCCACGTTTGGAAGAACCAACCGGCAGCCGGCGCAAACGAAGCCAGCTGGTTGGCGATAAACACGCGCTCGTAGGCATTGCGGCCCTCGGGCGTAACCGACGAGTTGGCAAAGATCGCCGCGCCCGACCATTCGCCCACCAGCACGGGGAACCCAGTCGAAATCGCTTCTTTAAGCTCGCGCTTGTTACGCGAAATCGCCGTCGTCAGCCCGCGAGGGCTCGTGATGTCGAGCGCATACTCGTCGCGGTAATGGTACAGGTGAAGGTCCATGTAGACGTTCTTGTACTTGGCGCCGCGCATAAAATGCTTCCACTCGCTGGGATGCCCCGACGACGAGAATACGACGATTTTATCCTCGGGCATATACGAACGGACGAGCTCGTAGGCATCGCGATAGAAATTGCGCAGGTAGTGCGCCGGAATGCCATCCGTCATGGTGAAGAGGCTCTTGCGGACACTCATCTGCGGCGTATCCAGCAGCTCAATGCCCAGCAGGCTCTCGGCCTCGCCGTAGCGATCGGCCAAGCGCTCGAGCACGTCGAGTGCGACATGACGACCGTTGGTGGACGAATGCCACTCGGCAACAGCCTCCGGCGTGGTGGGCGAATCGTTGGAATCGCCCTGGCCACCTGGCACGGTTGCCAGATCGAGCAGCACGCGGATGTTGTACTTGGCAGCCCACTCAATCGCGCGGTCGATGTAATCGACAACCGAGATGTAGGACGCATCGGACTCCTGCGAGCCAAAGGCATACCAGGGCACCGGCAGACGCACGGCATTGAGGCCAATCTGCGCCATGCGGCGAAAATCGTCCTCGCTCACAAACGTTTCGTAATGACGGCGCATGCGCTCGTTATAGGCGGCGGTGCCCATAGCCTCCTGCAGCTCGGCCGCGTTGGATGCACCGGTCGCTGCATACAGCGACGGGGTCACCCAAGGCTCGGGAATAAACCAGCCAGAGAGATTAACACCGAGTATCCTCTCCATCACTGCCCCCTTCGAATCATGCAGGTCGAGCCTGCATCGTATTGCATAGGAAAAGTATCGTTTTGAGTATACCCGCGCGTGCGGACAGGCGAGCGAACGGTCTGAAAAGTGGCGCAAAAGCGGGAGGAATGTCTGGGATGCGTTTTCCGCAGAGCCCTCGATAAAAGAAAAGGACCCCTTTGCAGGGGTCCTAGTCAATTCAAGGTGGCGGGGAAGGGAATCGCGTCCGCGCGCTGCGCGGACGGACCGCTGCGGCGCTTACGCGCCTTGCGAGCTGCGCTGGCAAACGCTTACGCGTTTACTCAGCTCCGCGCCCTCACGGGGTTCGATTCCGTGCGAGGGCTACATAAAAGAAAAGGACCCCTTTGCAGAGGTCCTAGTCAATTCAAGG
Organism: Collinsella sp. TM06-3; assembly: GCF_003436395.1. Classification (NCBI taxonomy): domain Bacteria; kingdom Bacillati; phylum Actinomycetota; class Coriobacteriia; order Coriobacteriales; family Coriobacteriaceae; genus Collinsella; species Collinsella sp. TM06-3. The sequence goes on from NZ_QSPG01000019.1 coordinate 26,797, forward strand.
TGGCGGGGAAGGGAATCGAACCCCTGACACGAGGATTTTCAGTCCTCTGCTCTACCAACTGAGCTACCCAGCCATTTGAGGTGTGCCTTGTTTCAAGGCTTGATTAGTATAACCAAGGACGCGTTCCGGTCAACCGAGAATTTCAAAAAAGTTTTTGAGCACAGCCTCGGTTCTTTAAATCGGCACGTCAGAGGCATCAGCCGGCAGCAAGAAGTTTTTCGCTCAGAGCCGCACGGGCAAACTCACTTGGCGTCATCCCCTCGGCAGCCGCCCGTCGACGAATGGCCTCCTTCATTCCCAGAGGAATCTTGACCGACAGCGTTGCCGTCCCCTCACCTGAGAGTGGGGGCCGTCCATGCACGATCCCACCAACGGTGTGTTCGCCATCCGGAAACTCTCCGCGCTCGTACGACTCGCACCACGCGTCAATCATTTCATCCGTTACAACCCGACCATTAGCGGCCGTATACGTCTTGCCCATCATCGACCCCTTTGCCGAGCCCGTTCAATCTCCTGCCAAAATTTCTTCTGGACTGGAGACAAGGCATGAATGATAAGCCCCCACGGACAAGCTCGACCGCGACAAGCTCCACGCTTCGTCCGTCTGGGAGCCATCCAATCGCAAGCCATCTCGGCGGCTCGTCCTTCGGCTCGCGACGAATGCACTCAGTAACCGCAAGCCAAGCGCTAAGCACCTGCTTTTCCGTCAGGTGCTTTTTAGCGTTGGGATGGATCTCAACATCCATGCATCTTCTCCTCCATCTTACCCAATTTCGTATGACGAAAGTCCGCTGTCGCCAATTCTTAAGCCGGCACGCGTTGGAGAGCAGGGGTCGAAACAATGATTGAAGGACGCTCTAGTACGGCCCAGGCGCCGGGGCAGGAGCACATACGCCAGGGACGTACGTTTTCGTAGCATACGAGGACATAGCCACGTGCATCGATAAAGGCGATATCGATGGGATAGGCCATAAAACACGTATGGACCGAAGAGCAGCGTGGAAATGCCATGACGAGCGGCAGACCGTTGGCGGCAACCGGACACCGTCCCAGCATGCCGCGCAGGCGCACGGCAAACGACTCCGCCACCGCAAACTCGGCCGGCGTCCAGCCCAGCCTATTGAGTGCCCGCGCGTAGGCGATGTAGGACGAGACCGCGGTCACATGACCACCCCCGGACGCCATGGATCGACCGTCACCGCGCGCTCGTGCGACAACGTTGTCGGCGCCCCCAGCGGAACGCCAGCGATGCTGAGAGAAGTCGGCCACGGCTCATAGTGCATGGTGCAGGTGTAGGTCCTAAACGTACCGGATAGGGAGAGCAGGCCACCATCCGATGCCTCCGCGCCTTGCTCGCTCGACACTTCGATCTGCAAGTCATAGCCTTCCATGGCATTCAGAATTTGAGTCCGGACCGTCGCCGAGGCATCGACAGAGCTTTCGTCGCCCTCCCCGCTCGGCGCCACGGCGTGCGCCAACACGATGTCGGGCACCACGCGGTCGAAGCGCGCGACAGCGCTGGCATAGATCATGACGTTGTATACGATGAGTGCCAGCACCAGCAAAACGGGCGTAACCACTGCTATCTCCACCGTCGCTTGGGCGCGCTCCTCGCGCAGACGCATGCGGATACTCATTACGACCCACCGCCCAGAGCGCCAACCAGCGTGGCGACATCGACGGTGAGCGGGATGGAGCCGCCGCCGGGCAGAGGAATCTCCGCAAGCGTGAACACCGTACCGCTGATGGTGCGTTCGACTTGATATTCCAACGCCTCGCAAAGCGCCTTGGGATCGGTCACGCCCAACGGAATACTTCGCAGTTTGTCTTGCGCTTGAGAGAGACCAGCAATGTCAGACCCCGGGCTCTTAATGACGTTGGCGGAATCAGTCAGCACCGGCTTTCGCAGGCGCAAGTCGCACGGTTCCAAACCCAGCGCCGCCACGGACGCCGAAACGGTATCGCCGAGCCACGATGCGATGGAGCCCAACGCGCCGCTGCCCCCTCCTAGGCCTTTAATCATCTCGTCCATAAGTTCGTCGGCCGAACCTTGGATGTCTCCGTATCCCACAAGCAGCCGTCCCCAGACATCCATGACGCCATCGAGTACGCCGGCAACGCCACCCGAGCGTTCCTTCAATGTCGAGAAAAATCGCGAAAGCACGTTGTTTTGCGCCGTCGCCTCATCGGGCGCCAGCACCGCGGCAGAGATGGCACCGCGATCGCCAAGCCTGACTGCCGTGTTAAACGAAGAGTTGAGCTCATCGGGGCTCGAGATGGCACCCGAAACCGCAAAGGCAACCACGCCGTTGCGACCGGGCGGAGCGATACGCGGACGCTCGCCCGAAAGCGCTTTAATGGCCTGGTCAAACGCATTGCTCGCACGGTCGGCCTCATCCTCGGTCTGACGCATGAGCTCAAGCTCTTTGTTCCGACATTTGACGTATTCCTCCAAGGCCTTTTTGAACTCGTCGAAGTGATATTCGAAGCCGTTTTCGATAGAGGTTGAAGGCGCCGCAACAGCACCAAGCGACAAAACGCCAAAATGGCATTTGCTGCATTTATCCTGTCCATCGTAATCGGCAACCGAAGCAAATCCGCTCGGCGTCCCTTTCTTATAGTTAGGGCAGGTCGTCCCGTAATGCAGATACGCCTTGTCATCGTTCACGCTAGTCGGCCACACCGCATCGGTATAGAGTTCCGTCGCCCGAACCTCATCAGAGTTGCGCGGCAGCAGCGGAATATAGGAGGAAACCCTGTCTCCGTTCTCGGTTATATGCGCCCGATCGACCTCCGCGCTCGCATAGGTATAAAACGCCTTACGCGCCGCAGACTCTGCCTTCATCTCGACACTCGAGCCGTGGGGCTTCTCATTTGTCAGACGCCAATGGTAGTAGTCCTTCGCGCGATCAAGGGCAACTTGGGGCTCCCACGTAACGCTCGATGAGTAATGCGGATTTTGAACACCGGAGAGATCCGTTAGGCTTTTCGCACGCTCCCACATGCAAGAACAGCTGCCGACCGAGCCCTTGTCAGACCCACCACAATCCGCCAGCCAAGCACGCTCTTTAGCCTTCGCCGTGTCCCCAGAAGCCTTCCGCAGCTCCTCGGCCGCACACTCTAAATCATCTGATGTGTCTTTAATGGCATCGGTCGAGATCTCGGACCCCTCGAGCGCAGCGAAGTCAGACTCGGATGTCCTGGGCACGGCAAGCGCCGTACCGGTATAGGTCACACTATCGGTATCCTGCGCCGACACCGCCTGCGTGGCACGCGCGGCGATCAGATACGGCAGAGCCGTCTCGATTTTCTGTAAGCCTTCCGATGCGCTTTTGGCAAACTTGTTGCGCGTTTTAATGATCTCAATCCCGGTGTCGACCATATTGCCGGCAACCGGCTCGGCACCCGGGATGAGGATGGCGACCAGGCCCGTCCCGATCGTGGCAAACCCCGCCAGCCCCAGACTCAAGATGCTCGCATCAACCACCGTGGCAGCCGTGTGATAGGACGACACTACGTTGGCACCCGCCAGCGCGCCACTATCAGCCGCCACCTGAGTATCCCCGGCACGCGACATGCTCCATATCGCCGCGGTCGACGAAAACAACAATGTGAGCACCACTAGGATGACCACGGCAGAAGAAAGCGTGGTATAGGCGCCGTCTTCGATAAACAGATCGACACCGGCTCGACCCATAAAGCCGCCTCGTTTGCGGAGAGCGCCTGGTCGACGGCGGGCCGCAAACCCTTGCGTCACCCGCAACAGGCAGCGCCTAATCCCATGCAGCAATCCACGAATCATAATCTCCCTCCAGCCATTCGGGACGCGATTGATACGAGACATCGACCTTGAGCTCAACGTAGCCGCCCTCGGCGGTACCACCCATAGCCTGCGCAAACGCACCGATCACAGGCAACGGCTTGACCTCGCCGGAAACGGACACGGACGAGACGCCACCCGCACCGGCCCGGCCAAGCTCGATATCCCACGACAACGGCCCGCCGGCATGAAAGATCGAAACGTTGGGCACTGCGGCAAGTCGGCGGCGGGTGAACTCCTTAAGATCGTCGTCCTCCGCCGTCGTCGTGGTCATGAGCCGCGCGGTCTCGGCGGCGGCAGACTCCATGACCGCGCGCGTATAGAGCAGGCACACCGGTTGCAGCGCGAGAAGGATGAGTGTCAGAAACGTCGGCAGCAAAAAAGCGGCCTCGACCGTAGACTGCGCCCGGTCCTCGCGCGCGGCATCAATACAACGCGATGTCCTTAGCGGCCGCAGCGGCGTCGATAACCGACGTCGAGGCAACGCCATGGGATGCCGCCCGCTCAACCAGCGCCGCCAAGCGCCCATCGGTGCCGGCAGGCCAAAGTCCCGCGATCGCCAGCACGATCGATAACAGCGCCACCGTGACGATGGCGTATTCGACCGTCGCCTGGGCAGATTCCTCACGCAGGACATCATGCATTTCACGATCCCTCCTTTGAGTCCGTTGCCTGCGGGCTCAGGCGCACGGCGCGCAGACGACACGAAGCATCGCCAGCATCCGCGGCAATTGTCACCATATCGACCCAGCCGCGTTCGTCGCGCACGATGGCGCCCCACACGTTTCCCTTGATGTCGAGATAGCCGCTCAGAGCAAGTTGCGCCGTGGGTACCTCGCGATAGGCACGCAGCATATCCGCCGCCGCTTCGGTCATCGGTCGGTCCTCGGACCATGCAAGCCGGACCGCAATCGCGTTGCCCTCAGGCGAATCCGTCGCAGTGCCAGACCGCTTGTCGAGCGTCCGCAGAAAGGTTTGCGCCGTGACAGCGACATCCGAATCGTCCGCATCTCGCATCTCATCTTTTTGAGACGCCACCGCCGAATCTGAGCCCAAATCGGAGGCGGTCCCAGGACGCTGCTGCCGCGCGGCGTTAAGCCCCCAAAGCACCGCCGCTATCGCCACGGTCAGGCAAGCAAACACCAGCAGCACCCCGATGGGACGCTCGCCCTCTACAGGCTGTTGATGCCCTCGCTGATAGCGTTCCATAGATCTTGGACCTTGCCCTTAAATGCGACGATGGCGATAATCGCGATCACCACGAGCACGCCGACCAAGATGGCATACTCGGTGGTACCCTGTGCACTCTCCTCCTGCAATAGTTCCTTGGCGCGCTGACGAACATGTGCCGCCCGGCAAAACGCCCAGCCCTGGACCTTGCCAGCAGCGTCAGTCATCGTGTTCATGTATTCCTCCCTACATCATCCCGCCTGCTCCGAGCAGCGGGCCCAATATGGACAGAAGCAACGCCGGCAAGATGAGCGTGCCGGTGGGAATCAGCAGCTTGACGGGCGCACGCTCGATCTCGCGCTCGACCGCGGCGCGATGAGCCGCACGGATCTCGCGACTTTGAGCGGCCAGCGTCTCGGCAAGTGGGGCACCCAGGGCGAGCGCCTGCCCCACCGTGATGGCAAAGGTCTCGAGCGCTCGCACGTCCAGGTCGCGCGCGGCGGCCAACAACTCGTCCTCACGCGTGCCCACGCCCACCTGCCACGCCATGCAGGCGCGCTCAAGGCGAAGAGCCAGCACTGACCGGCGGTTGGCGCAGAAAATCTCAAGCGCCGCATCAAACGAAAGACCGGCCGAAAGACCCAAGCGCACAACATCGATCATCTCGGACACTTCGCCGAGCGACACTCGCGCCGGGCCGCCCGCTCCAACCGCGCCCTTCACTCGCGCGGTCAGAGCATCGACCACCGAGCGACCCGCGGCAGCGACCAGCACCGCCTCGCGCTTGCAGGCCCCTGCGACCTTGCGTGCATCCGCCCGATCCAACCCCGTCGCGACAAATACGCTCAGGGCGCACAGGCAAGCCGCAACTGCAACCGGGGCGCTCATAGCTCCACCCGCATAATGCGCCGGATAACCACCAGGGCAACGGCGTTGAGGGCAAGACCCAGCACCACAGCGCCCGCGCCGGCAGGCGTCGCAAGACCGCGACGAAAATCTGCCGAAAGCAGCGCCAACACCGCGCACATGCCCGCCGGCATCGCCGCGACCATATGCGCAGACATGCGAGCCTGCGACGTCTTAACATCCAGGCGGCGCTTGAGCTCAATGCGCTCCCCCACCATGCTCGACGCCTCGGACAGTAAGTCGGCAAGCGGAGCGCCGGTGCGCTGAGACACCTTAAGCGCCAAGGTCACAAGCGAAAGACCGGGGGCGTCGATACGCACGAGCAAGTCATCGAGCGCGTCGGTCGCCGAGATGCCGCAATCGATCGCCGCCGCCACCCGCAAAAACTCGTTATGCACTGGCTCTTGCGCATGAGCGCCCACAAAGCGCATGCCCTGGGCCAGCGAATGTCCCGAGGCAAGCGACATGGAAAGTGCGGTAAACGCCTCGGGCATTGCCTCTTCTGCATCGTGTTGCTCGCGCCGGCTCTCAAAGCCATCCCGAGCGGCACCAACGGCAAACGGAGCAACAAGTCCCAAGGCAAATCCGAGGGGCGATAACGACACCATCGTTAGTAAAACGCAGCAGACACCGCTCGATAGCAGCAGAAACGCCAAACATCCCGAAGCATCTTCGATCACGAGGCCAAGGCGATGCGCCGGAGCCAGCGATGCCCACGAACGGGCGATCTTTTTCAGCAGATCGTTTTCCACCAGCTCACGCGGCAGCTTCTCTGCCACCGTCTCGAGCGCCTGACGTGCCAGCTCCGCCGGCGGTACCTGCGGCACACGAGGTTCCGCCCCGCACGCCGTCGCGACAGAAAGCCCTGCCAAGCCCCCTACGACGAGGGGCACAGCGATCTCCATTCGTCCACCTCCTCTTGTGTGAGCGTCCCCGACCGCAGGCCTTCTGCGATAAACGGCGGCTCGCGGTCAAGCGTCCAGGTGCGCTCGGCGGCATCGAACGTCACATAGCGCTCGAGCTCTACGCCGCCCGATGCGGCGCGTCGCACCCCCGAATACGAGGAGACGAAGCGCCTGCCATCGGCGTGGCGCTCGGACATCACGATACCGTCGAGCGCCATGGCAATCTGCTCCTCGATGAGCTCACTCGGCAGGTCGATGCCATAACGTGCAAGCAACGTCAGACGCACCACGGTCTCCTGTTCTGAACCCGCATGAAGTGTGGTGAGCGACCCGTCGTGGCCCGTGTTCATGGCCTGCAACATGTCGCAGCACTCGGCACCGCGCACCTCGCCCACCACGATGCGGTCGGGGCGCATGCGCAGGGCATTAGTTACCAGGTCGCGGATCGTCACCGCGCCTTCACCCTCAATTGAAGCCTCGCGCGCCTCTAGGCGCACCACGTGCGGATGATGCGCAAACTTGAGCTCGGCAGAGTCCTCGATCGTCACGATGCGCTCGCCGGTGGAAATCTCACATGACAACGCGTTGAGCAGGGTGGTCTTACCAGATCCCGTGCCTCCCGCAACCGCCAGGTCCTGTCGCAGCGACACCGCGCACGACAGCAGCTGCGCATACCAAAGCGGCAGCGACCCCAGCCCCACAAGCTCGTCCAGCGAGCAGATACGGTCCGAGAACTTTCGGATGGTGAGAATCGGTCCGTCAATCGCCACAGGCGGAATCACCGCGTTGACGCGATAGCCCGTTTTGAGGCGGGCGTTGACGATGGGGCTGCGCTCGTCGATACGGCGGCCAAGTGGCGAGATGATGCGGTCGATAAGCACACGGATCTGTTCATCATCCTCAAACGCATGCTCGATGGGGTACAAAACGCCGCCGCGTTCAAAGAAAGCCGAGCGGCAGCCGTTGATCATGATCTCGGTAACGGTGTCGTCCTCGATGAGCGGCTGCAACGGCCCCAAGCCCACCACGTCATCCAAAATCTCGTCGATGATGGTTTCGCGCTCGGGCGTCGCGAGATCGGTCGGCTCCTCAACATTGAGCGCCGCCTCCACCGCAGGACGCAATTCCGAGCGGGCAAGTGCCGGGTCGATATAGGCGCTGATACGCGCCACTTCGTCGTAACCCATGCGGTCCATCACGGCGCGCTTGGTGCGTCGTTTCACCGCGCGGCGACGCCCCGCATCTACAGGCGCTGCCGCCGCTGCAGCGCCGGCAGCCTTAATCCTCGTTTGCAGGCTCATCGCTGATCACCCTCGCGCGACCAGGGAAGGCGGATACGCGGGCGTTCGGTACGCGTTGCACGGTCGGCGACCATATCGCTCCAAGGGCCGACGGCGCACCCCAGTTCCACGAGCATCTCGCGCGTGGCCTCGCGCATGCTAGTCGCAAAAGCGCTGGTCTGCCCCACCGCCTCGTCAGCGCGCCCAAACGCCATGAGCGCGGCGAGATCCTGCCCGCCATCGGCGATACGAATCTTGGAGCTCAACGCACAGGCAATCTCAAAGCGCATGGCGACGTCCTCGTCTGCCCCGCGCGCACCGAACCGGTTGAACACGGCGCTCATGCGCGTGCGCGGCACACCTACTCGACTTGCCAGTTCGATGACGCGCGACGCCGATGTCGCGGACGACACCGCCGCATCGCCAACGACCAGGCAACGGTCGCTCGCCGCCACCGCAGCCGCCACGGCGTCGCCCCAAAAGACCGAGGTATCGATAAAGACCACGTCGGATTCGCGACGCAGAACATCAAGCAGTAGCTCCACCGGACGCGCCATGAGCTCGGCTTGCTCGGGCGCCGCGACGGGACCCCAGAGCGTAACGCCCGGCGCCACGCGCATCGATGTGGCTACGATATCCGGCTCGGTGAGCGTGCCCGCCGCCGACGGCTCGATAAGTGCCGCCATATCGCGCGGAGCATCGACGCCTAACAAGTCGTAAAGGTTTCCAAACATCAGGTCCAGGTCGAGCACGGCGGCACGCAAGCCCAACAGCGACGATGTGTGTGCCATGGCGGCAACGATCGTCGACTTGCCGCAACCGCCCGAACCCGAAATAGCGCAGATGACCGGAGCTCGATGCGGCGGAGCGGCAGCGTCTGCCGGCGGCATCGGAGGCGGCGGGGCGGGCGTCGGTGGCAGCGCCCCCGTCCCCCCCGCCGCAACCACACGCTGCGTCCAAGCCGGCATGGCAGCTTGTTCGGTCTGCGAGGCAGGCTCGTTCTGTACAATCTGCTCATGCTGCATCAGCGACAACTCGCCGCACCCGGCAAAGCCCTCAACTTCATCGAGTTCATCCGCCAGATTCACGCCGTGCACGTATCCCATATCTACAGCCGGGGAATCGCCAGCATGCTGCGCCGGCCCTCCAGCGTCATCGTATACAAGGGGGTTCCGGGGGCGCCGACCATGCTCGGCTTCCGCTTTTCCATAATCATCAACACGCGGGCCTCTTGTAGCGCGAGGCGCCCCGGGTTCCCTATCAACAAAAGCATCGGGCTCAATCGTCATGCTCCGATCGGAATCAACCGCTCCCTCGCCCGCGCGCCCGTTGCCGCATATACTGTGTGCAGCGATGACCTCGGTCGCCCCCGCGCGAAACAGCCCCTCGATATCCGACGGATCGAGCGCTTCTATCAACACGACCACGCGACTCACGCGGCCTTCGGCCGTCAGGCGCGCAACAGTCTTGCGTACATCTTCGGTATCAAACAGAGACGCCGCGATGATGGCAGCCCCGCGGCGCGACGGAAACGCCCGCGCCATGGAAACCAGCCCGTCCAGGTCACCCACGCGAAGCACCTGTGCACCCACATCACGGCCCTCGACTTCCCGCTGCAACAGCCCGTAATCGCCGCACGCGCAGCACGCAAGCCAGATCGCCTTCATCACTCGTCGCCTCCGCTCTTTTTGCCGCGCGCCGTGGCGGGAATCGTCAAGCTGACCGTTCCCTTGCCCGAGGCTCCCAGCAGTTCCTTGACGTCTTCGGGGTCAGCCGCCAGCGTCACCCATTCGATCTTGCCCTCGCGCGTGGCACCGGAATCCTCACTGGTATCGATCACGTGCGCGCCGCACAGCCGATCGGTCACGCCGTCCTTTTGCACGTACACGTCCACGTAGCTGCCCACGCCCGTGGCACCGCCGACCGAGTGCTCGGCATCGACCGCCACCGAAACGGCAACCTTGCCCTTAGGCACCTCGAGCTTGCGGCTCTCGGCCTTGGTGTAGACATTGCAGATCACGGCGTTTTTGGGAATACGCGAAGTCGTCACGTCGCCGCGCACCTGGCGCAGCTCGGTCGCTGCGTCACGCGGCAGCAGGCTCGTCAGCCATTCCTGGGTTATGACATTGGTCTCATCGAGGGTCTCGCCCACATCGATATCGCGCGCCGCGACGCAAACCTCGACGCGATCGCCACCGTACTTGGCCAAGGTCTCAGCCTGGACCTGTTCGGCTTGCGAGCGGATCGACGAGCCGTAAACCATGCAGAGCAGAGCAGCGAGCACGCCCGCGACCAGACTGATGGCGATGCGCTTGCTCTTGTTCACGGCCGCTCCTCTCATGGCAGTGCCGGGCGAATGCCCGTACCACCATTGTCTGAGCGGTCAGAGTGCAAAGCGGCGCAATCGCAATCTTGGTTTTCGATGTCAAACCAATCGCTGACCAAAAGCTGACCAGCCCGTCAAGCTCGTGGCAAGGTTTTGGTCAGCACGTCAGCAAACTGTATGTTTCGAAGCTTTTCCGCAGCAAAAAAAGCCGTCTCCCGAACAGTTGGGAGACGGCTGTCATAGGAAAAATCAATTACAGATGGACATCGGGATCGAGCATTTGAGCGCTCACGCGCATGGATGACGCCAGGTTTTGGAACGTTTCCAGACGCAGGCTATCGATCTGCCCGGCGTCCTCGGCCTCGCGAACGGCGCAGCCCGGCTCATGGGTATGCGTGCAATCGCCAAACCGGCACGCGCGCGATGCCTCGACAATCTCGGGGAAAGCGCGCGCCAGACCCCGCTCGTGACCCACGAGCGGCAGGCTGCGCAGGCCCGGGGCATCGGCGATCACGCCGGCGTCGCCCGGCAGTGCCACCATCACGCGCGCGACGGTAGTGTGACGGCCCTGATCGTCGCGTTCGCGCACACCGCCGGTCGCCAACGTATCGTGGCCCAGCAGCGCATTGAGCAGCGTCGACTTGCCGGCACCCGACTCGCCCAGAATCATGGCGCAGCTCCCGGCGGGCACGCAGGCACGGACCTCGTCCAGGCCGCGGCCCTCGGCAGAGGACGTCACGATCACACGCACGTCCGGACCCACCAGGCGGCGCGCGCGGTCCAGATCGCGCTCGAGCTCCTCGGCATCGCAGCGATCAGCTTTGGTGAGTACCACCACCGGCTCGGCATCGCAGTCGAGCGCCAACACCAGCGAGCGCGCCACGCGGTCGAGCAGCACCTCACCGGCACCGAGCGCCTGCACGATTAGCACGCTATCCACGTTGGAGCAGAGCACCTGGCGCTCTCCGCGGGCACGGCCGCGCCAACGCTCAAAGCTCGTACGGCGCGGCAGCACGCATTCAATCACGCCCATATCGTGCCCGGGAGCGCGGCGCACCGCCACACGATCGCCCACGGCAGGCAGCAGGACCTCGTCCCCACCGCGCGACTTGGCAAATCCCACGGCATGCTCGGCGCGGAAGGTATCGTCGGCAGTCGCCACCAGCGGAAACCCACGATCCAAGCGCACCACGGCGCCAAGTTGCATCTGCTCGGGCTCCTCGGCATGTGCGCAGAAATCATCAAAGGCAGCCTGCTGAGCTTCATCGACCGGCAGGTCATCAAACGCCGGAACATCCTGCAGCGCGTCAAGCCCCGGTACACTCGCCAGCAACTCCTCAGCAGATGCAGGGGGTTCGGTCGCGAGCTTCCGACGACGATCGCGCTTAGCCCGCGCCCCCGTCGTCTTTTTCTTCGCTTTAGCCTTAGCCTTGCCCACAGATGCCTCCCAGCACAAAACCACACAACTGAGCAGGTATTTTAAATCAAAAAGAGCTGGCCGGGCAAAGCCCGACCAGCTCACAAACTTTCCCTCAGCCAATGGTCCCGAGAGGTTATCCGAAGGCCCGCCCGCCGGGAGGGGTTTCTTCCGAGCGATCCCGCAGCGCGAAGCGCGAGGACCAGCGAGGAAGAAACCCCGCAGGCGGTCGGGCCGGTGGGAAGGATGGCCTTTCGACCTACTCCTTCTCGACCGCGCGCATGATCGCCTTGTAGATCTCCATCAGCGGGATGATCAGGAAGGCCAGGCCCAGGGCAGCGACAACGCCCTTGAGCTCAAGCGTCACGGGGCCAAAGAACATCTCGGCAAGCGTCGGCTGCACGGTCACGATCACCGTCAGCACCAGTGCCAGCGCGGCGGAAGCCCACAGCCACTTGTTCTGCTTCTTCATGGTGAACAGCGACGCACGACGGCTGCGCATATTGAAGCAGTGGAAAATCTCGACCATGTTGAGCGTGATGAACGCCATCATCACGCCTTCCTCGTCGGCATTGCCGGCGATCATATCGGCGATGTGGATGTAGCCCATGTCAAAGTACACGCCCACAAAGAAGCTCGCCAGCACCAGCGCGGTGATGATTAGGCCCTGGACCACGCAGTCCAGACCCATATGTCCGGCAAAGACACCGTCCTTGGCGTTGCGCGGCTTGCGCTTCATGATGTCGCCCTCGGCATCCTCCATGCCCAGCGCGAGCGCGGGGAAGCAGTCGGTGACCAGGTTCACCCACAGCAGCTGCACCGGCTGGAAGATGGTAAAGCCGATGAGCGTGGCGATAAACACCGAGAACACCTCGGCAAGGTTGGCCGAAAGCAGGAACTGGATGACCTTGCGGATGTTGTCGTAGATGCGACGACCCTCTTCGCAGGCGCCGATGATGGTAGCGAAGTTGTCATCGGCAAGTACCATGTCGGCGACGTTCTTGGTGACGTCGGTACCGGTGATGCCCATACCAACGCCAATGTCGGCGCGCTTGATGGACGGGGCGTCGTTGACGCCGTCGCCCGTCATGGCCACGATCTGGTCGCGCGACTTCCAGGCCTCGACGATGCGTGTCTTGTGCTCGGGCTGGACGCGGGCGTACACGCCGTAGTCCTCGATGTGCGCGTCGAGTTCCTCGTCGCTCATGCGATCGAGGTCGGCACCGGTGATGGCCTGGCTGCGATCGGCGACGATGCCCAGCTGCTTGGCGATGGCCACGGCGGTGTCGATGTGGTCGCCCGTGATCATGACGGTGCGGATACCGGCGTCGTGCGCCTCGTGGATAGCGTCGGCCACCTCGGGACGGACCGGGTCGATCATGCCGGACAGGCCACAGAAGACCAGGTCATGCTCGAGCGCAGCGGGGCTGCAGTCGTCGGGAACCTCGGTGTAGGTGCGGCTTGCCAGCGCCAGTACGCGCAGGGCCTCGTCGGCCATGGCCTTGTTGGCCGCCACGAGCTCGGCGCGGCGCTCCTCGGTCAGGGGGACGACCTTATCGCCCTCGTAGATATGGGTGCACAGGCCGATCACCACGTCGGGCGCACCCTTGGTGTACTGCTCGTACTCGCCATCCAGGGTCTCGACGACCACGGACATCATCTTGCGGCCCGAGTCAAACGGGGCCTCGCCCACGCGCGGATGCTCGGCAGTCAGGCCAGTGAGGCCCGCCTTGCCGGCGTCGTTGACGAGCGCGCACTCAGTCGGCTCGCCCACGGCCTCGCCCAGCTCCTCGTCCCACTGAGCATCGGAGCACAGCGCCATGCCGGCCAGGAACTTCTCCTTGGGCGCAGCGAGCTCGTGCTTGACGACGGTCATCTTGTTCTGGGTAAGGGTACCGGTCTTGTCGGAGCAGATGGTCTGCGTGCAGCCAAGGGTCTCGACGGCAGAGAGCTTGCGGATAATCGCCTGGCGCTTGGCCATCTTGGTCACGCCGAGCGAAAGGACGATGGTCACGACGGCGACCAGGCCCTCGGGAATGGCGGCGACGGCAAGCGAGACGGCGACCATAAAGGTGTCGAGCAGGGCAGTCGGGTCGGTGAGGACATTGCCCACGCCGTGGCGGAGGATGTCAACGCCAAAGATCACGACGCAGATGACGATCACCATAATGGTAAGGATGCGGCTGAGCTCGGCGAGCTTCACCTGCAACGGCGTGAGCTCCTCCTTGGCCTCGGCCAGGGCGCCGGCGATCTTACCCATCTCGGTGTTCATGCCGGTGCCGACCACGACGGCGCGGCCACGGCCGTATACCACGGTGGAACCCATGTAGCACATGTTCTTGCGGTCGCCGAGCGGCACGTCATCGGTGCCCGCGGCAAGCTCGATCACGTTGGCGTGCTTCTCTACGGGCACGGACTCGCCGGTGAGCGCGGCCTCTTCGATCTTCATCGTGGCGCTCTCGAGCACGCGGCAGTCGGCCGGGACGGAGTCGCCCGCCTCGAGCATGATCACGTCGCCGGGCACGAGCTCGGCGCTCGGCAGGTGCACGAGCTTGCCGTCGCGCAGCACCTTGGACTGCGCCGCACTCATCTCCTGCAGGGCCTCGAGGGCCTCCTCGCTCTTGGCTTCCTGGACCACGCCCAGCACCGAGTTGACGATAACGACGAACATGATGATGGCAACATCGGCAAAGTCGGGCTCGCCCTTGACCATGCCCGTGAGCGCACTGATGACGGCGGCAACGATCAGCATGATGACCATGGGGTCGGCCATCTGCTCAAAGAAACGCTTCCACAGCGGCGTCTTCTCGGCTTCCTCGAGCTTGTTAGGGCCTGTCTTGGCAAGGCGCGAAGACGCCTCGTCGTTGCTCAGGCCGAGGTTCTCATCGACACCTTGGTCGCTGAGCACCTCCGCCGCGGCGGACAGGTATTCCTTTTGCATATAGAGTCCCCTCCTGGGATTCGGGCCACTCAGCAGATTGATGCCCGATCATAATTCCCAGGAGAAGGGCAAGGGCTCATCAAGGCTGCCGTGCTGAGCGGCAGTTGATAGTGGAGCTATGGTACCCCAAAGCGACGCGTCTAGCCAAAACAATCGGTTTGGAAATATGGTCCGCACGCAACGGTGCAGACCGTGTGATGCTCAACATTGGTAAAACGTTTTTTCTTCGGCACATCGCCAAACTGACATATCGCCCAGATAGCAGCGGTTGGAGTGGTTGGTAAAGATTTTCCATATACCGTTTTTCCCGCAAAAAATGGGTTGATTTCCGATCTCAGCCGAACACATTGAGCAAATAG
>NZ_QSPG01000002.1:0-159143 GCF_003436395.1 Collinsella sp. TM06-3
GAATGTGGGAGGTGTTCGGATAAAGTCGATAATCAAGGGTTCGCATCGAAGTGCCAAAGAAGTAAAAATTTCTCTAGCACACGACGGAAATCTTTGTTACTATAGTCGAGCTAACGGGTTGTGGCTCAGTTTGGTAGAGCACTGCGTTCGGGACGCAGGGGTCGCTGGTTCAAATCCAGTCAACCCGACCAGAGCATGAGGAGGGACCGCTTCTTGCGGTCCCTTTTTTTAGCTATTGTTGTGATACCGCGATACCCGCGGTATACTCATTCGAGCTTGTCTCGCTGTATTGTGGAGGTCTACATGTTTGGACTGAGGGCTCCTGAGCTCATCATTATTCTCGTCGTTGTCCTGATTATCTTCGGGCCCAAGAACCTGCCGAAGCTCGGCAAGTCCCTCGGCTCTACCGTCAAGAATATCCGTGAGGGTATGGAGGGCGACGATAAGGCCGAGACCAAGCAGGCCGAGGAGGTCGTGGTCGAGCAGTCCGAGGAGGACAAGGAGATCGCTGAGCTCGAGGCCAAGCTCGCTGCTGCCAAGAAGAAGCAGGCAGAGGACAGCGACGCGGACGCAGAGTAGTCCCATCCCTTTGGGGTGAGCACCTGACCGGCTTGCCCGCAGGCTAGCCGGTCTTTTTCGTTTTGTTGACAGTTGATTGTTTGATCAGAGTTGGGGAGATATCCGTATGGACGCAAGCCAGATCGTACTGACCGCTGAGGGCCGCCAGAAGCTCGTCGAGGAGCTCGCTTGGCGTGAGGGCGATTACGCCAAGGAGATCGTCGAGGACATCAAGGAAGCCCGCGCGTTCGGCGACCTTTCGGAGAACTCCGAGTACGATGCCGCCAAGGACAAGCAGGCCCAGAACGCCGCTCGTATTGCCGAGATCCAGGCCATCCTTGCCAACGCTCAGGTTGCTGCCACCACAGGTGATCTGACCGTCTCCATCGGTTCCACCGTTTCTCTGATTGATCCCAACGGTGAGGTCATGGAAGTCACGCTCGTCGGTACCACCGAGACCAACTCGCTCGAGCACAAGATTTCCAACGAGTCTCCGGTCGGCCACGCCATCATCGGTCACGGCGAGGGCGACTCCGTCGAGGTCGTTACGCCTTCCGGCAAGACCCGCGTCTACACCATCGCCAAGATTGCACGCTAGACCACGGTCCCGCGTAAAGGTATGTTTTCGCTCCCTGGGACCGAATCCTGGGGAGCGTTTTAGTTTGAGGAGCTAACTTATGGCAGAGAACCAGAACGCCGCAGATCAGGCATCGACGCTCAACGACGAGCGCGCCACCCGCCTGGCCAAGCGCGCCGCCCTGTTCGAGGCGGGCCAGAACCCCTATCCCGAGCACTCTGAGCTTGAGGACTACGTTGCCGATATCGAGACTAAGTACGCCGAGCTTGCCGATGGCGAGGACACCGAGGACGTCGTGAAGATCGCCGGCCGTGTGGTTGCCAAGCGCGGTCAGGGCAAGATCATGTTCATCGTCGTGCGCGATGCGACTGCCGAGATTCAGCTGTTCTGCCGAATCAACGACATGGACGAGGCTGCCTGGAATACGCTCAAGTCCCTCGACCTGGGCGACATCCTGGGCGTGACCGGCGTGGTCGTGCGCACCCAGCGCGGCCAGCTTTCCGTTGCCCCTAAGAGCGCGACCCTGCTTGCCAAGGCCGTTCGTCCGCTGCCCGAGAAGTTCCACGGTCTTTCCGACAAGGAGACCCGCTATCGCCAGCGCTATGTCGACCTGATCGCCAACGACGACGTTCGCGAGACCTTCCGTAAGCGTTCGCAGATCCTCTCCACCTTCCGTCGCTTTATGGAGTCCGACGGCTACATGGAGGTCGAGACCCCCATCCTGCAGACCATCCAGGGCGGCGCTACTGCCAAGCCGTTCATCACGCACTTCAACGCGCTCGATCAGGAGTGCTACCTGCGCATTGCTACCGAGCTGCACCTCAAGCGCTGCATCGTCGGCGGTTTTGAGCGCGTGTTCGAGATCGGCCGTATCTTCCGTAACGAGGGCATGGACCTTACCCACAACCCCGAGTTCACCACGATGGAGGCCTATCGTGCCTTCTCCGACCTCGAGGGCATGAAGGCGCTCGCCCAGGGTGTCATTAAGGCGGCTAACAAGGCCATCGGCAACCCCGAGGTCATCGAGTACCAGGGCCAGACCATCGACCTTTCTGGTGAGTGGGCCAGCCGTCCCATGACCGACATCGTCTCCGACGTGCTCGGCAAACAGGTCACCATCGATACGCCGGTCGAGGAGCTTGCTGCCGCCGCGCGCGAGAAGGGCCTGGAGATTAAGCCCGAGTGGACCGCCGGCAAGATTATCGCCGAGATCTACGATGAGCTGGGCGAGGACACCATTGTCAACCCCACGTTCGTTTGCGATTACCCCATCGAGGTCAGCCCGCTTGCCAAGCGCTTTGAGGACGACCCGCGCCTGACGCACCGCTTTGAGCTGGTTATCGCCGGTCATGAGTACGCCAACGCGTTCTCCGAGCTCAACGACCCGGTCGACCAGGCCGAGCGCTTTGCCGCCCAGATGGCCGAGAAGGCTGGCGGCGACGACGAGGCCATGGAGTACGACGAGGACTACGTGCGCGCCCTCGAGTACGGTATGCCTCCCGCGGGCGGCATCGGCATCGGTATCGACCGCGTGGTCATGCTGCTCACCAACCAGGCTTCCATCCGCGACGTGCTACTGTTCCCGCACATGAAGCCCGAGAAGGGTTTCCAGTCCGGTGCCGCTGCCGCCAAGGCTGCCGAGGCCGGCAACACCGCGAGCCCGTTCGTCAAGCCGCTCAAGCCCACGGTTGATTACTCCAAGATCGCCGTCGAGCCGCTGTTTGAGGAGTTCGTCGACTTTGATACCTTCTCCAAGAGCGATTTCCGCGCTGTGAAGGTCAAGGCGTGCGAGGCCGTCAAGAAGTCCAAGAAGCTGCTGAACTTTACGCTCGACGACGGCACTGGCACCGACCGCACCATCCTCTCCGGCATTCACGGTTATTATGAGCCCGAGGACCTGGTCGGCAAGACCTTGCTCGCCATCACCAATCTGCCGCCGCGCAAGATGATGGGCATTCCCAGCTGCGGCATGCTCATCAGCGCTATCCACGAGGAGGATGGTGAGGAGCGTCTCAACCTGATCCAGCTCGACGCCTCCATCCCCGCCGGCGCAAAGATGTACTAATTGGTTCCGCCGTTCTACCGAACGGCGGACCGGCCGACGCTGCGCGGGCCGCATTTGGACAATCTGACGTTCAATTTCAAGGGCGCGACCAGAAGGTCAGCGCCCTTTCGTTTCACGTCACCTTGTCTCAAATGCGGCCCGCTCGCTGACGTTGCCAATACATCGGCGTTGCCTTGGCCGTCAATAGTCATTGGGGACGTTCTTAAACGACTACCCAACGGCTATTGAGCACATGGCTCGCATGGCAGCCGTCTCTTTTATGTTTCCTTTAGCCGTCGCTGCCTAGGATGGGGGTTAGTCGGTAGGAAGGGAGCGTCTATATGGACGACGCGAGCGAGCGTGCAATCGAAGAGGACATGCTCGATCAGTTCAATTACTTTGACGATGAGGATGAGGAGCTAATCGATCGTCGCGAGCCGGCATCGCTTGACTCATTTGATCTGGTCGATGAAGAGACTGATGAGGTTGAGGACGAATCAACGGAGCCCCCACAGTCTTCGCGCCTTGACTCGCTGCTTTCGAGAGCCCCCATGCACCACGGTGTTCGTGCCGGCGCACTCCATATGAAAACAGACTGGCACCAGATCGTGACGGCAGGCGATGAGCTTGCCGTCGATGCGCCGCTCACCGATAAGTCATCCATCATCTGCCGCACCGGTATGCTTATGCTCGCGAGCGGAACGGGTGCCTGGCGTGTACGCGATACCATGAATCGCGTTGCCGCCGTACTCGGTGTCACCGTCCACGTTGACTTAAGTCTTCTGTCGTTTGAGTGCACCTGCATCGAAGATGGCCACTGCTTTAACGAGGTTGTCAGCCTGCCCACAACGGGAGTCAATACCCATCGCATTTGGATGATGGAGAGCTTCCTAAAGGAAATCGAGACGTATGGGCGCCGGTTTACCGTGCACGAATACCACGAGATGCTCAAGACCGTTGAGAGTTCAAAACCCGATTACTCTCCCTGGCAACAGGGCCTTGCGGCAGCTTGTGCTTGCGGCGCCTTCGTCTTTTTGCTCGGCGGCGGCCCTATCGAGATGGCCTGCGCATTCGTAGGCGCTGGTGTTGGCAACTTTGCTCGCTCTCATATTCTCAAGCAGGGTCTTGGCCAGTTTAGCGCGCTGACGATTGGCGTTGCGCTCGCTTGCGTTTCGTATCTGCTGGCATTGCTCGGCCTTGGCCAGGTCGTACCGGGGGCAATGTCGCACCAAGAAGGCTATATCGGCGCCATGCTCTTTGTGATTCCCGGCTTTCCCCTCATTACGGCAGGCCTCGACATCGCTAAGCTCGATATGCGAAGCGGCATTGAGCGTCTTTCGTATGCCGTGTCGATTATTGTGATGGCGACCCTTGTGGGCTGGATGGTTGCCGAGTGTGTGGGGCTGGCACCGGATGATTTTGCCCCGCTCGGCCTTTCGCCGCTTGCCCTTACGCTCCTGCGCGTGGTGATGAGCTTTGTTGGCGTATTCGGCTTCTCGGTGATGTTCAACAGCCCGGTAAAGATGGCCGCGGCAGCTGGGCTGATCGGCGCCGTGTCCAATACCTTGCGCCTTACGCTCGTCGATGCGCCGATGCTGTTTCCCTTTCTGGGCCTGAGCGTAGGTATGCCTCCCGAGGCGGCAGCGTTTATCGGCGCGCTGGTATCGGGGCTGCTCGCGAGCTTAGCCGAAATCAAGCTCACCTACCCACGTATCGCCCTCACGGTGCCATCGATTGTCATTATGGTGCCGGGCTTGTATCTGTATCGCTCGATGTATTACATGTGCACCTTCGACACGGTCAATATGCTCGGCTGGTTTGTGCGTGCAGTGCTCATTGTGGCGTTTCTGCCCGTTGGCCTGGGCGTGGCGAGAACCCTCACCGACTCTCGCTGGCGCCACACCAGCTAATTGGTGCAAGGGGGGGCAGGTTACTTTGCACCAAATGAGTTGCGGTGAAATAGGGACTGAATTGCTGCTTAAAGGGTCAAAACAGTCCGTATTCCACCGCAACTTATGGGGTCGGGGGATTATTGGTGCCCTGCATCTCCATAAACTCAACGCTTACGAAGCGCGGGGTTTTCGTGCTAGGCTGGTTCCACCACATAAGTAGTCGCAGACGCACGTATCACGGGCGGGCGAGATGAAGTCCCAACAGCTCCATCTTGCCCGCCCGTTTTTGTTGCGTGGCGTAGCGGCGTAACACAGAAAGGACCATGCCCTTTATGCCTATCAACAAACGAGAGAGCCTGCTGTTCACCTTTATCATGTGCTTTTGCATGGTGCTCTGGATGAGCATCTACAACGTTGCCCTGCAGCATGGGGCCATCAACGGCGAGGTTGTTGCCGCCGCGTGGCTCGGCTTCCCCGTTGCCTACGTTTTTGCCATGTGCTGCGACTGGTTTGTCGCCAGCCCGCTCGCCAAGGGTTTCGCCTTTAAATTCCTGGTCACGCCGGGCAAGAGCTCGCCGATTGCCATGACGCTCGCCGTCAGCTCCTGCATGGTCGTTCCTATGGTCATCATCATGTCGCTCTACGGTGCGTGCGAGGGCCTGTTCCACATGCCCGGCGGCCCGCTCGCCAACCTGCAGCTGCTGCCGATGATGTGGCTCGTTAACATTCCGCGCAACTTTATCATGGCCCTGCCCTGGAACCTGCTGGTGGCCGGTCCGGTTGCTCGCTTTGTCTTCCGCCGCGCCTTCCCCATGGGCACGGTCTTTGCCGAGCCGCACATGGAGCTCGTGCGCATGCCGGGCGCTCCCGTTGCCGATGCCGTCAATGACGTTGCCGAGAGCATGGACGCCGAGCCCGCCTGCTAGACAGCAGCTCAAAACCAAACCGCCAAACGGACCCGAGCAATTCCTTTTTTGTAGACGTTGTCGCGCGGCTACGGGCAGGAAAGGTCCCAACGGTTAACATATACTCCATATGGGTAAAGAGACCAAAGCGCTGCCGCGGGCGGCGCTTTGCGTTTGAAAAAACTAGCTCGTCTAAGAGGAACTAGCATGTTAGACCGTTTTACCGATCGCGCGCGCAAGGTCATGTCCATGGCCAAGCAAGAAGCGCTCGATCTTCACTCAAATAAGGTGGGTACCGAGCACCTGCTGCTCGCACTCGCCAAGGAGGACGAGGGCATTGCCGCCGAGGCACTGCGTTCGCTCGATATCTCCTACGACGACATCATGGATACTCTTAAAGAGGTCCAGACCACGGTTCCCGAGCCCAGTGAGGAGACCGAGGCGGCCAAGCTCGCCTTTACGCCGCTCGTCATTAGCGTGATGGAGCGTTCATTCCGCGTGGCGCGTGAAAACAACCAGACCTACGTGTCGACCGAGCACTTGCTGATCGGCATCGTCGAAGAGGGCAACGGCATGGCCATGGACATCCTCATGCGCCTGGGTGTGTCGTCCGCCTCCATCAAAAAGGCTATCGAGAAACTCACCGCCAAGGACCAGGATAAGAAGCGCCCGCTCGCTGGCGCCGGTGCTGGTCGTCCCGGTACGGGCCTGCCGTTCTTTAGCGGCTCGGATGCCTCCCAGCAAAAGGGGAGCGGCACCGATACACTTAAGCAGTTCGCGACCGACCTTACGCAGAAGGCGCGCGACGGCGAGCTCGATCCCGTGATTGGCCGCGAAAAGGAAGTCCGGCGCATGATGGAGATCCTTTCGCGCCGCACCAAGAACAATCCGCTTATCTTGGGCGATCCCGGCGTGGGCAAGACGGCCATCGTCGAGGGTCTGGCTCAGCAGATTGCAGCCGGCAACGTGCCCGAGAACCTTATGAACCAGAACATCTGGACGCTCGACTTGCCGGGCCTCGTGGCGGGCGCCAAGTATCGCGGTGAGTTTGAGGAGCGCCTCAAGAACGTAATCCAGGAGGCAACCGAAGCCGACGACGTCATCCTGTTTATCGACGAGATGCACACCATCATCGGTGCCGGTTCTGCCGAGGGCTCCATCGACGCGAGCTCCATGCTCAAGCCTGTGCTCGCGCGCGGTGCCTTCCAGATTATCGGCGCCACCACGGCCGAGGAATTCCGCAAGTACCTCACCAAGGACCCGGCCTTCGAGCGTCGCTTCCAGACCATCGATGTCGAGGAGCCGAGTGTCGAGGACACCGTCAAGATTCTGACTGCGCTCAAGCCACGCTACGAGGAGCACCACCACGTGCGTTACACGCAGGGTGCCATCGAGGCCGCCGCGAACCTCTCCAACCGCTACATCCAGGATCGCTTCCTGCCCGATAAGGCAATCGACCTCATCGACGAGGCCGGTGCCCGCGCTCGCATCGCCGCGAATCGCGCGCCCGAGCCGGTGCGCGAGGCCGAGCATCGTATCGAGGAGCTCAAGGCCGCCGCGCAGGAGGCCACCGAGAGCGATGACATGAACAAGGCCGCCGAGATCACCGAGCAGCAGAAGGCTGCCGAGATTGAACTCGCCGAGGCCAAGGCTGCCTGGACGGCCGAGCTCGACGCCAGCCCGCTCACCATCGATGTCTCCCAGATCGCCGATATCGTGTCCGTGACCTCGGGCGTGCCGGTGTCCTCGCTTACCGAGAGCGAGAGCCGGCGCCTGCTGCAGGCCGAAAGCGTGCTCAAGACACGTATCATCGGTCAGGATGAGGCTGTCGAGGCAGTTGCCAAGGCCGTGCGCCGCAGCCGCTCGCCGCTCAAGGATCCGCGTCGCCCCGGCGGCAGCTTTATCTTCCTGGGTCCCACCGGCACGGGCAAGACCGAGCTCGCCAAGACGCTCGCCGAGTACCTCTTTGGCAGCAAGGACGCACTCATCAGCTTCGACATGTCCGAGTTCGGTAGCGAGTTCGAGGTCTCCAAGCTCATCGGCAGCCCTCCGGGTTACGTCGGTCACGATGAGGGCGGCCAGCTCACCAAGGCCGTTCGTCGCCACCCGTACTCGGTCGTGCTGTTCGACGAGATCGAGAAGGCGCACCCCGATATCTTCAACATCTTGCTGCAGGTGCTGGAGGAGGGCCGCCTGACCGATAGCCAGGGCAAGACGGTCGACTTCCGCAACACCGTGATCATCATGACGTCCAATGTGGGCGCCCGCGAGATTGCGCAGGATGCGAGCGTGGGCTTTGGCACCACCGGCGAGCAGGGTCTCACGTCGAGTGAGATCCGTGGTCGCGCGATGGGCGAGCTCAAGCGCCTGTTCCGCCCCGAGCTGCTCAACCGTATCGACGACATCGTGGTGTTCCAGAAGCTCTCGGGCGAGAATCTCACCAAGATCGCGCACCTGCTGGTGGACGACCTGCGCCAGCGTCTGATTGCCAACGGCATGAACATCAAGCTCACCGATGCGGCCTATGACAAGATCGTGGCCGAGGGCACCGACCTCACCAACGGTGCGCGTCCGCTGCGCCGTGCTATTCAAAAGCTCATCGAGGACCCGCTGTCCGAGGAGCTGCTGGCCGGCGAGTGGGGCGAGGGCGATACCGTCCTGTGCGACGTGGCCGATGGCAAGTTTGTCTTTAGCCACGGCACGGGCGAGATCCCGGCACCGCGTCCGGCGGGCACGCTCGGTGGTGATACCGCCCCGGCGGCACCGCGCACTGGCAACGCCGCGCCCGTGAGCGGCGGCGTGACCTCGGGCCCCGGCGGCATGATGCAAGCCGGTTCCGGCGCGCTGTAAGGCGTGGCGACAATTTGATACGCGCAATCGAGGCGCTCCGGAAAGGGCGCCTCGATTTGTAGAGCTGCGGAAGTTGTGACCGTTACGCTATACGGTCCGCCGTTAGCCGATGATGTAAGGGCGCTCGGCGTTTTCGACTGGTTTATGCACGCAAAGTCTGGGAATATACAAGGCGCATGTCTTACTGTCTAATCAGTTGCGCCAAGGAGGCACCATGGATTACAAGATCACCGGCTACGAGCCCGCCCAGCTGTTCCATTTCTTTGAGGAGGTCAGCGCGATCCCCCGTGGGTCTGGCAACGAGAAGGGCATCAGCGATTTCCTGGTTGCGTTTGCCAAGGAGCGCGGCCTCGATGTGTACCAGGACGAGGTCTACAACGTCATCATTCGCAAGCCCGCTTCTGCCGGCGCTGAGAATGCCCCGACCGTGATGCTGCAGGGCCACATCGATATGGTGTGCGACAAGTTGGGCTCTGTTGAGCACGACTTTACGACCGACGGTATCGACCTGGTCGTGAAAGACGGCGTCCTCACCGCTAACGGCACCACCCTGGGCGCCGACAACGGTATTGCTGTTGCTCTGATGCTTACTGTGCTCAACGACGATTCGATTGCTCACCCCGCCCTCGAGTGCGTATTCACCACCGACGAGGAGACTGGCCTGGTCGGCGCCGAGACGCTCGACAAGTCCCAGATTAGCGCCCGCACCATGATTAACCTTGACTCCGAGGAAGAGGGCGTTGCCACCGTCAGCTGCGCCGGCGGCGTCGTTGTTACCTACACCTGCCCCATCGTGCGCGAGCACAAGACCGGCAGCACCCTCACGCTCGACATCTCCGGCCTACTGGGTGGTCATTCCGGCAACGATATCAACCTGGAGCGCGGCAACGGCAACCTCATCATGGCCCGCATCATCGACCGCCTGATGGTCGCCGGCGAGCCCGCCATCGTTAGCTTTAACGGCGGCACTAAGGACAACGCCATCAACCGTGAGTGCAAGGCCGAGCTGGTTTACGCCGACCACGCTGCCGCCGAGGCCGCGGCCCAGATCGCAAAGGACATCATCGCCGACGTCACTGCCGAGCTCGAGGTCTTCGACCCCGGCTTTACCTGCACCGTCGAGATTGCCGACGACGCCGAGGTCGAGGCCATGGATCAGAAGTCCGCGCTTGCCCTCATCCGCGCCCTGCGTCTTGCCCCTAACGGCGTGATTCGCCGCAACGTCGCCACTGACGGCTCCGTCGAGGTTTCCTCCAACATCGGCGTGGTCGCCACTTCCGACGACCAGGTCAAGATCATGCTGTCCCCGCGCTCCTCGATCACCTCGCTGCAGAACGAGTTCAAGGACCGCCTGCAGACGCTGGCCGATGTCTTGGGCTTCGACGCCAAGTTCGAGTTCGAGTATCCCGGCTGGAGCTATGCCGAGCATTCGCCGGTCCGCGACGTTTTTGTCGAGAGCTATCGCGAGCTCTTTGGCTCCGAGCTGCGCATCGAGTCCATTCACGCTGGCCTTGAGTGCGGCCTGTTTGCTGAGGCCCTGCACGGCCTGGACGCCATCGCCGTGGGCCCGACGCTCTCCGATGTCCACACCCCGGACGAGAGCATGGAGCTCGCTTCTGCCGAGCGCTTCTACGAGCTGCTCATCGACGTCCTCAAGCGCCTTGCCGCGTAAGGGTCGCGCTAGCAGCAGTTCGAGCCACGTGCTAGCGGATTGCAAATGACATTACGAGAGGGGGCATCCGAACTTTTGCGACGGGTGCCCCCCTCTTCTTTTAAGAAATGTGGATTGATTGGCGCCTAGCCCATATCCGCCTTGATGAGGTCGAGGGTGCGCTGGCAGTTTTCGCGGACGGGGCCGAGCATGTGCTCGCGCAGGTCCGCCATGCCGGGCAGGTCGGCGTATTCGTCCATGATCTCTTCCATGCAAATGGGCACCTCGTAGGCGAGGTCCATCATGGTCGCAAAGCAAAACTTCTCGGATAGCCCGGCATCGGTGAGCGCCGCCTCCAGCGCGGGGTCGCCCATACCGTGGTATCGGCGGATAGCGCCTGGACCGATGCGCCCCACTCGATTTTCGCCGCCAACGCTCATGGCAAGGCGCGCCCGGCGGCGCATACGCTCGTACGCCAAGCCCGATGCGACATCGTACATGGGTGCGAGCGCTGCGTTTGTGCCTTTACCTAGGATGAGCGAGTAGTTTTTAGCGTGTGCGTCAGGCGCTCCGATAATGGCGTTATAGAACAACATATAGGTAAAAAGCACAAGATTCATGTGGTGGGGGACTGTGTTAATCAGTCGTTCTTGGATGTCTCGTGTGGTTGGTCCTCCGTCGGCGGTGTATTTCTGGCTTGGCAATACACCGAGCGCCTGGCAAAAGTCCTCCTGATGCAGCCTTTCGATATTTCCGCTGCTATTGACCATTCTGTCGTACCGTTCAACGACGAGCGCGGCTTCGTCTTCAAATGTGCAATAGGAGACGTTGGCAGTTGGAATGCCAACACGCCGAGCCGTTTTCATGCAGACGAATTCGTTTAAGGCCTGATGTTTGAACCCAACGACACCATTTTTGAAGATATGGGTAGTGGGGGATGACCCTAGACATTCGCACCATTGGCCATCATGCCAAGCTAGTGCAAATTTGCCTTGGTTGCCGCCCAGGGACCAGCTTTCGTTGGAGCCCATCCATGTCTCTCTTTCGTCATCGCGAATTGCTTTGAGCTTGTGAGCGATTTGAGAATTGGTAAGCGGGCGGTATGCCGAGACCCTGCCGCGGGCGGCGCCTAATTGATCGGTTCGACAAAACTGAACGGCCCCTGCGCAGTCAAGACCGATATGGCACAAGAGGGCGACGGGGTTGTTGGATGCAACGTCATGCTCGGCGGCAATAGCGCGGCGCTGCTCTTGGCTGTCGGGCAAAAGGCCAAATAGGAACGGGCGGACGATGTTATGGCCATACGTGCGATTGGAAAGCGGCATTGTAAGCGATAGTGGTGCTCCGCGATAGGTTGGGGCGTATACAAAGCTGCAGAGTCCATGCTCGTCTTGCCGGAGAGTGCCTGCGATTTCGCCACAAATGAGGGTCGCAAGCTCCATCTCTGCCATTTATTTCACAACCTTACAGCCAAAGGAGAGGTCTGAAGTGTCGGAAAGGCCTTGCTCGGCTGCGATTTGGGCCAGCAAGGCACCATAGGAAGATGGCGTTCCCTGTCGAGCGGGTCGTCTGCCTACGCTTGGCTTTGGCAGGGCATTCGAGTTCGCGATAGGGAGGTCCGCTTTCGTCGTCGGATGTTCGGAGGGCGATGCGATGGAGTCGTTATCGCTTTGCGCAAAGAGACCTATGCCGAGTGCGTTAAAGACGGACAGCAACTTGTCGAGTCGAATGCCGGTGGCGTCTCCTAGCTCGAGCGATGCGAGCAGGCGCTCCGAAACACTGGCCGTTTTGGCGAGGGCGGCACGGGTGAGACCCTGAGCCTCGCGTGCCTGGCGCACGTAGATGCCAGCTTGGCGTGGTGTGGTGATGGGAAGGGTATCCATGGCGATCTCCAACATGCAGACTTTTGCATATCAGTATGACATGCAAAAGTCTGCACGAAAAGGCCTCATGCAAAACTTTGCATGAGGCCTTGTACTGGCGTTGAGTTTTGAGCGATTGTGTTTGGCGTTACAGCGCCAAAATCCCCAGATGCTCAAGCAAGATCTTAAGTCCGATGAGGATGAGCACGATGCCGCCCACGATGGTGGCAGGTTTTTCGTAGCGCGCGCCAAAGGTGTGGCCGATCGCTACGCCGGCGACGGAGAAGATAAACGTTGTGACGCCGATAAGCGATACAGCGGGAACGATGTCAACCGAGAGCGCCGCAAATGAGATGCCTACGGCTAGGGCGTCGATTGAGGTGGCGATGGCGAGGATCAGGTACTCGCCCAGGTCAATCTTTTCGGCATCCTTGCCGTCGCCTTCATTCTCGTCCTCGGTAAAGGCCTCCCACAGCATTTTGCCGCCGATGAAGGCGAGCAGAATAAAGGCGATCCAGTGGTCGATGGGTCCGATGATGCCCATGAATTGACTGCCAAGCGCCCATCCGATTACGGGCATGCCGGCCTGAAAGCCGCCAAAGAACAGGCCGAGCACCGCGGCGACTTTAAGGTTGATCTTCTTCATGCCAAGGCCCTTGCAGATGGATACGGCAAAGGCGTCCATCGAAAGGCCAACGGCGAGCAGCACGAGCTCTGCGAGTCCCATAGTCTGGCTCCCTCTCTGCGGGCGGGCCCGCGTGTACCTCTTGGGGGAGTAACAAAAAAGACCCGTGGCGTACGCGTTGCGCGCACGGCCACGAGTCTCGTTCATTAAGGCAAGCCAGGCCGCATCGGCCAGTGTGTTGACTTGCCGCGCCACCGGAGGCGAACCCGATCACGCGACTACTCCCTCATTTATGCGAATCCCGATGCTACCACATAAGCAGCTCATTTGGATTGGGGCTCTCAGCTGTGTTCGCTCATTCTGTAAGCATCGGATTTTGCGGGCGTCACAGAGGCAAACCGTGAGAAACTTATTGACGTTTATGGAGCGTATACGATGGGAGCGATGCCTTGGATAAGAACGAGCTGCAAAAGCGTATGGAACAGGCTATTCGCCTGACTGCCCCCGGCCAGCCGATCCGCACCGCCCTCGACATGATCATTGCTGGTCACCTGGGTGCCCTTATCTGCGTCGGCGACACCGAAAACGTACTCGCTGCCGGTAACGACGGCTTCCCGCTCAACATTTCGTTTACCTCGAACCGCCTGTTCGAGCTTTCCAAGATGGACGGCGCCATCGTCATCGATGGCGACCTCACCCAGATCCTGCGCGCCAACTTCCACCTCAATCCCGATCCCTCGCTCGCCACGAGTGAAACGGGCATGCGTCACCGTACTGCCGCTCGCATGTCGGTGCTCACCGACGCCATCGTGATCTCGGTTTCGGCTCGTCGTGCCGTCGTCAACGTGTACGTTCACGGCAAGAGCTATGAGATCCAGCCCGTCACCACCATCATGAGCTCGGTCAACCAGCTCGTCGCCACGCTCCAGACTACCCGTCAGTCGCTCGATCGCTCCCTGCTGCGCCTGACGGCCCTTGAGCTCGATGACTACGTTACGCTCGCCGATATCACCGGCATTTTCTCGAGTTTCGAGATCATGCAGCAGGCAAAGACTGAGCTTAAGGATTGCATTGTCAAGCTGGGCAACCAGGGCAAGCTCGTGCAGATGCAGCTCGAGCAGCTCGCCGGCTCCAGCATGGATACCGAGTACGACCTGATGATTCGCGACTATGCGAGCGATTCCTCCGAGGCCAATGCCGAAAAGATCCGCGCCAACCTGAGCCGTATGACGCCTAAGGACCTGTCCGACCCGCAGCACGTGGCGGCAGTTCTGGGTTACGACGACCTGGACGAGGACTCCGTCATGACACCGCTGGGCCTGCGCACGCTTTCGCGCGTGTCCGTCGTGCGCGACGGCGTGGCCGAGAAGATCGTCGACGAGTATGGATCGCTACAGGAGCTCATGGACGACATCAGCGAGGATCCGGA
Source organism: Collinsella sp. TM06-3 (assembly GCF_003436395.1). Classification (NCBI taxonomy): domain Bacteria; kingdom Bacillati; phylum Actinomycetota; class Coriobacteriia; order Coriobacteriales; family Coriobacteriaceae; genus Collinsella; species Collinsella sp. TM06-3. Next base: position 14,394 of record NZ_QSPG01000002.1, read on the forward strand.
GCGCCTGGGCGACTTTGGCGTTAACAACCCTGCCATTCTTGCGGACTCCCTGTACCGCATGAAGGGCACCAAACAGGGGAACGCATAATGGCGCCCGTATGTGCCGTGGTCGTTGCCGGTGGCAGCGGCCAGCGCTTTGGTAACCCCGGTGGCAAGCAGCTCGTCAATGTAGCGGGCCGTCCGCTTATGAGCTGGTCCATCCGCGCATTTGGCCGTAGCGATAAGGTCGGCCACATCGTGGTGGTGTGTCCTGCCGAGCGTCGTGCCGAGATGCGCCGCCTGGCCATCGACCCGTATTCGTATAACACGCCCATCAGCTTTGCCGATGCCGGCGAGGCTCGCCAGGATTCCACCCGCGCAGGCGTGCACGCGGTGCCGGCGGGCTTTGAATACGTCGCCATCCACGATGGCGCCCGTCCGCTCATTACGACCGAGGCTATCGACCACGCTATCGACGTGCTCGTGAGCGACCGTGCCCTCGACGGTGTCGTGTGCGGCCAGCCTGCCATCGACACACTCAAAATCGTCGATGGCGACAACATCGTCGAGACGCCGCCGCGCGAGCTGTACTGGGCCGCGCAGACGCCGCAGATTTTTAGTGTCGACGCCATGAAGCGCGCCCATGCCGCGGCGATTGCCGAGGGCTTTATCGGCACGGACGATTCGTCACTGGTCGAGCGCATGGGCGGGCGCGTCCGCTGCGTCCAGAGCCCGCGCGATAACCTTAAGGTGACGGTGCCCGAGGACCTGCGTCCCGTAACCGCGATTCTGCTTGGCCGCATGGCCGAGGGAGAGGACCTTCCCCATGTTCAGTAACCTGCGCATTGGCCATGGCTACGACGTTCACCGTTTGGTGGAGGGGCGTCGATGTATCATCGGCGGGGTCGACATCCCCTACGAGCGCGGCCTGCTGGGCCACTCGGATGCCGATGTGCTCGCGCACGCCTTGGCCGACGCCATTCTGGGCGCCTGCCGCGGGGGAGATATCGGCAAGCTATTCCCCGACACCGATCCCGCCTACGAGGGTGCCGATTCGATGGTGCTGCTCGCCCGCGTGATGGACTATGCGCGCGAGCTGGGCTTTGAGTTTGTCGATGCCGATTGCACCATTGCCTGTCAGCAACCCAAGATCACTCCGCACCGCGATGCCATGCGCGCCAACCTTGCCCATGCCCTGGGCGTCGACGTGGAAAACGTGGGCGTCGCCGCCACTACGACCGAAAAGCTCGGTTGGGAAGGCCAGGGCGAGGGAATCGGTGCCTGGGCCGTCTGCCTGCTACAGAAAACCGTTAAGGAGTAACGAATGCGTATCTACAACAGCGCTACCCATAAAAAGGAAGAGTTCCAGCCCATCGAGTCCGGCAAGGTTCGCATGTACGTGTGCGGCCCCACGGTCTACGACAACATCCATATCGGCAACGCCCGCACGTTCATCAGCTTTGACGTGATTCGCCGCTGGCTCATCGCGAGCGGTTACGAGGTCACGTTCGCCCAGAACCTCACCGATGTCGACGACAAGATCATCAAGCGCGCCAACGAGCAGGGCCGTACGGCCGCCGAGGTCGCGACGGAGTTCTCCGACAAGTTCATCGGCGTCATGCGCGCCGCCAACGTGCTCGATCCCGATGTGCGCCCTCGCGCCACCAAGGAGATCGGCCCCATGATCGCCATGATCAAGACGCTTATCGAGCAGGGCCACGCTTACGCAGCCGATAACGGCGATGTGTACTTTGCCGTGCGCAGCGATCCCAACTATGGTCAGGTCTCGGGCCGCAACATCGACGACCTTATGGTTGGCGCGCGCATCGAGGAGAACGAGGACAAGAACGACCCGCTCGACTTTGCCCTGTGGAAGGCCGCCAAGCCCGGCGAGCCCAGCTGGCCGAGCCCTTGGGGCGAAGGCCGTCCCGGTTGGCACACCGAGTGCGCCGCCATGGTGCATCGCTACCTGGGCACCCCGATCGACATCCACGGCGGCGGCTCCGACCTTGCCTTCCCGCATCACGAGAACGAGTGTGCCCAGGCCACCTGCGCCTGGCACCAGGGTTTCTCCAACACCTGGATGCACACGGGCATGCTGCTGGTAGACGGCGAGAAGATGTCCAAGTCGCTCGGCAACTTCTTTACGCTGGCCGAGGTGCTCGAACAGCACTCTGCCGCGGCCCTGCGCCTGCTGATGCTGCAGACGAGCTATCGCTCGCCGCTCGACTTTTCTTGGGAGCGCCTGGAGGGTGCCGAGAACTCGCTTACGCGTATCGCCGGTACGGTCGAGAACCTGCGCTGGGCCGCGAACCATGCGGCGGCCGATGCCGATGAGGCAGCATCTGAGGCGTTTGCCGCCAAGGCCGCCGAGACCCGTGCCGCCTTTAAGGAGTGCATGGACGACGACTTTAACACTGCCGGTGCCATGGGTGCTGTCTTTGGCTTTGTGACCGAGTGCAACCAGTACCTGGAGCAGGCGGGCGATGCTGCCGACAAGGCCGCTGCGCTTGCTGCTGCCGATACGCTGGTCGAGCTGCTCGATACGTTTGGCGTCGAGCTCCCCGAGCCCAAGGTCGAGCTGCCGCTGGGCCTGCTGGGCGTTGCCGCCGGCCTGGTCGCCTACACGGGCGACGACGTGGACGAGGCCGCTGCCAAGATTCTCGAGGCCCGTGCCGAGGCCCGTGCCGCCAAGAACTGGGATCTGGCCGACGCCATCCGCGACCAGCTCAAGGACCTGGGCCTGACGATTGAAGATACGGCCGCGGGTACTCGTATTAAGAGTCTCTAGTATTTGTCGACCGTTCGAGGTGCGGCAGATTGCCTTGAAAGAGGAGGGCATAGACCTGGTGGTCATGCCCGACGATTGAAAGGCAAGGTGCCGTGGCTCGGACGGTCGATTCTTGTTCGTTTTCTATTTAAGGAGGCCGTCTTATGGCCGACAATCGCAAGCGTGCGCCTCGTGGTGGCAAACAGGCTGCTTCTGGCTCGCGTCCGATTCGCCGCAACGACCGCGCTGCCACTCCCAAGGGCCAGCGCGAGCGCACCCAGGCCGCACGTCCGCAGCGCGATCGCAACCGCGACAACATTCAGGTCCCCAAGGGCGAGTTTATCGAAGGCCGTCGTGCTGCCGCCGAGGCACTGCGTACCGGCTTTCCCGTCAAGTGCGCGCTCATCGCCGAGGGCGGGGAGCGCGATGCTGCCTTGTCGCGCCTGGTCGACGATCTCAACGCCGCGGACGTCCGCATTAAGTATGTGCCGCGCGCGCAGCTCGATGCGCTGTCGAGCCATGGCGCTCATCAGGGCATTGCGCTCGAGGTGGGTAATTTCCCCTATGCGGACGTCGCCGATATCCTTGACCGCGCGGGTGACGGCCCGGCGCTCGTCGTCGTACTCGACCATGTGACCGACGACGGTAACTTTGGTGCCATCGTGCGCTCTGCCGAGGTCGTGGGCGCGGCGGGCGTCATCATTGCCAACAAGCGCGCCGCCGGTGTGACCGTGGGCAGCTACAAAACCTCTGCTGGTGCCGTTATGCATCTGCCCATCGCACAGGTTCCCAACATCGCTCGAGCGCTCGACGACCTCAAGGCTGCTGGCTTTTGGGTGGGCGGTGCTTCCGAGCACGCCGAGGGCAGCTGCTGGGATGCTCCCTTTGAGGGCCGCGTTGCGCTCGTCATGGGCTCCGAGGGCGACGGCATCTCGCGCCTGGTGCTCGAGAAATGCGACTTTTTGACCAAGCTTCCCCAGCGCGGCATGACCGAGAGTCTCAATGTGGCCCAGGCGACCACCGCGCTGTGCTTTGAGTGGCTGCGCCGCAATGCCGGCGAGCTCATGGGGGAGGAGTAGCGCATGTCCAAGAAGAACCGCGCCAAGTCCAAGGCCAAGCGCTTTGGCGAGGGCTCGGCCAAGCCGATTGTTTCGGCCGCGACCTACGGCGTGGGCGGCAATGCGTTTGCGCAGGCTATCGCCGACCCAGTCTCGACGGTGCACTCCAACAAGCCCGAGCTGCTGGTGGTCGACGGTTACAACGTGATCCACTGCACGCCGCGCTACGAAAAGCTCGTCTACGACCATTCCGACGATCCATATTCCAGCGACGTCCACGATATGGCGCGCACCGCGCTCATCAACGATGTTGCGGCGTTTGCCCAGGGCCGTTACGAGGCCGTGATCGTGTTCGACGGCGCGGGCAACATCTCCAACGAGCGCCCCAACCTACCGGCCCGCGGCGTGCGCATCGAGTTCTCGCCGACGGGCGTCTCTGCCGATACCGTGGTGCAGAAGCTCTGCATCGAGGCACGCGAGGAAGGCCGCGCGTGCTCCGTGGTATCGAGCGACGGTACGATTCAGGCCGTCGTCATGGGCAAGGGCGTCACGCGCATCTCGAGCCGCATGCTGGTGGACGAGATCAAACAGATCGATAACGACGTTCACGAGGCAGAGGAAGCCCCGCAGATCAAGATGACTCTGGGCAGTCGCCTGAGCCCCGATGCCCTGGCCAAGCTCAAGGCCCTTCGTGGCCGGTAGGGGAGTATCTGTAGAGACCAGCTACTCGGCTGGTCAATTCACTGGCTTGTAGTTATTGGATTGTGGACTTGCCATCGCCAAAACGAATAGTTTTTTGTTTTGGCGAACAGACGAAACTATTCGTTCTGGCGAATAGTTTTGAGATGTGGTCGGTCGAAGGGCCTGTTGCGCCCCATCCTCAATTCCTTTATCCTTAACAGGCTTCGCGCGAAAGCGCCAAGTGTGCCAGTGTGGCGCAACGGTAGCGCAACTGATTTGTAATCAGTGGGTTGCGGGTTCGATTCCTGTCACTGGCTCCATGAGAGTTTCGGGCTCTGTTCCCTTGTGGGACAGGGCCCGTTTCTATTTATGTTGACAGGTCAGCGGGTTTGACTCCCACCAAGCTTCAGGTTTGTCTCGATCTATAACACGGGCGGGCTGAAAACCCTCCTTATAGTTACAGATCGAGACATTGCCAAGGGACGGCCGATAACATCTCGATCTGTAACACGAAGAAGCTGAAAACCGTTCTTACTGTTACAGAATGAGACGTAAGCGGAGGTCTCTGCGTAATATCTCGACCTGTAACAGATAGGGGAGAAAATGTTCTCTATATGTTACAGATCGAGACAAAAGCCGTGTCGAGCTCGGCTGCCCCCCCCTGAGCGTGGATTATCGAACGTACGAGCGTGGAAAATCTCCCGCTTAGTGAATGATCGTGGATAATCCGCCACTTTGGCCTTGGGGGCACGCCAATAGTGGGAGATTGTCTACGCTCGATTTCAAACGGAAGAAAATCCACGCTCGAATCTGCCGCGGAAGCCCGATCTCGACCTATATATAGGTGCAAATAGGCTGTTATCGAAGTTCGATCCTGAAGGTGTACTCCACTACACCAAAGTGTTACCTTGGGAAACGTCACCGCTGTATCCAAAACCACCGTCCTTCACATCCAAACTCAACAAAACCGCAGGTCACGGCTATATAGATACGCCCGGAACCGTGTATCTAGAGGTTTTCGTTGACAGCCCCCAAGGTTGCATCGTATTATCTTTTTCGTTCGCGGGGGCGGCGGTCCAAAAGACCAAAGGACCTGCGGATACTTGAACGATTGGGAGTTTGCCCGAGTGGTTAATGGGGACGGGCTGTAAACCCGTTGGCTCTGCCTACATAGGTTCGAATCCTATAGCTCCCACCCGTCAAGTGCCTGTATAGCTCAGTCGGTAGAGCACTTCGTTGGTAACGAAGAGGTCACCAGTTCAAGTCTGGTTGCAGGCTCCATCCGGCGGTGTAGCTCAGTTGGTTAGAGCACACGGTTCATACCCGTGGCGTCACTGGTTCGAATCCAGTCACCGCTACCATAGGTAACACGGTGGCTTCTCAATAGTATGTTGAGAGGCCACTATGGTATAAAGGCAAAGTCCCGTCCGGGGACGACCTGTTAAGAGGAGGGCTTTATGGCCAAAGAGAAGTTTGAGCGCACTAAGCCGCATGTTAACATCGGCACCATTGGTCATGTCGACCACGGCAAGACCACGCTGACCGCTGCCATCACCAAGGTTCTCTCCGAGACCGAGGGCTGCAAGGCTGACTTCACTGCGTTCGAGAACATCGACAAGGCTCCCGAGGAGCGCGAGCGCGGCATTACGATCTCCGTCTCCCACGTCGAGTACGAGACCGCTTCCCGTCACTACGCTCACGTTGACTGCCCGGGCCACGCTGACTACGTCAAGAACATGATCTCCGGCGCTGCTCAGATGGACGGCGCTATCTTGGTCATCGCTGCTACCGACGGCCCCATGGCTCAGACTCGCGAGCACATCCTGCTCGCCCGTCAGGTCGGCGTTCCCTACATCGTCGTCTTCCTGAACAAGTGCGACATGGTCGACGATGACGAGCTTATCGACCTCGTCGAGATGGAGACCCGTGAGCTCCTCTCCGAGTACGATTTCCCCGGCGACGACATCCCCGTCATCCGTGGTTCCGCTCTGGGCGCTCTCGAGGGCGACGCCAAGTGGATGGACGCTATCCGCGAGCTCATGAACGCCGTCGACGAGTACATCCCGACGCCTGCTCGTAACAACGACCTCCCGTTCCTGATGGCCGTTGAGGACGTTATGACCATCTCCGGCCGTGGTACCGTTGCTACCGGCCGTGTCGAGCGCGGTGAGCTCAAGCTCAACGAGCCCGTCGAGATCGTCGGCATCAAGGATACCCAGAACACCGTCGTTACCGGTATCGAGATGTTCCGTAAGTCCATGGACTTCTGCGAGGCTGGCGACAACGTCGGTCTGCTGCTCCGCGGCATCAAGCGCGAGGACATCGAGCGCGGCCAGGTTCTCTGCAAGCCCGGTTCGGTTACCCCGCACACCAAGTTCACCGGTGAGATCTACGTTCTGACCAAGGAGGAGGGCGGCCGTCATACCCCGTTCTTCGATGGTTATCGTCCTCAGTTCTACTTCCGTACCACCGACGTTACCGGTACGGTCAAGCTCCCCGAGGGCACCGAGATGGCTATGCCTGGTGACCACATCACCATCGAGGGCGACCTCATCCACCCGATCGCCATGGAGGAGGGCCTGCGCTTCGCTATCCGCGAGGGTGGCCACACCGTCGGTTCGGGCATCGTCTCCACGATCATTGAGTAAATTAGCTCTTTGATATAGCTGACTTAGAGAACCCGGCACTTATTTGGGTGCCGGGTTCTTTTCTGCAATGGATATTGAGCCGTTGCTGGTGTCGAGAGGATCGATAATGGTCCTGGATGCACCGTCGATTAGATCTCGATGGCTTCATTGATGTGTTCCAAATATGAATGGATCCACCGAGAACCAATTGACTCGAGGTTTTCATTGACAGCACTTACGTGGAGCTGATAAAGTAACAACTCGTGCCCGTACGGGGCGGAAATGAAAGGTTCAGGATACATGCGTACTCTAGTTACTCTTGCGTGCACTGAGTGCAAGCGCCGCAACTATACGACCACCAAGAACAAGTCGACCATGCCTGATCGTATGGAGATCAAGAAGTATTGCCCCTGGTGCCGTCACCACACGCTGCACAAAGAGACTCGCTAGTCTCTAGTCATATACGCCAGTAGTTCAATTGGTAGAGCATCGGTCTCCAAAACCGAGTGTTGAGGGTTCGAGTCCTTCCTGGCGTGCCAGTCATTATTCCGTAAGCTCCCACTTGGGGGCTTACGGTTTACTCATGTATAAGCGCATTGCGCGGAGGTAACCCAAATGGCCAACAAGAAGAACAAGAAGAAGGCACAGCAGCAGGCGCCTGCCAACAACGCTGCCGCCAACTCCAAGGTTGAGGCCAAGAAGGCCGTTGCCAAGAAGAGCGAGAAGGCTGCGAAGTCTAAGAAGAACGAGAAGCCTGGTTTCTTCGCCCGCACCAAGAAGTATTTCGCTTCGGTGAAGTCCGAGATGAAGCGTGTCACGTGGCCCGATAAGAAGGAGCTCGTGAACTACTCGGTCGTCGTTTGCGCTTCTCTGATCGTCGTCGGCGTCGTCATCGCTCTGCTCGATGCTGGCTTTGGCGAGGCTCTTGCTCTGTTCTCTGGATTGAGGGGCTAAACCATGTCTAAGCGTTGGTACGTCGTTCACACTTACTCTGGATACGAGAACCGCGTTAAGTCCGATCTCGAGCATCGCATCGAGACTATGGGCATGCAGGACCGTATCTTTGATATCGAGATTCCTATGGAGCGCGTCACCGAGATTAAAGAGGGTGGCAAGCGTGAGACCAAGGATTCCAAGATCTTCCCGGGTTATGTCCTGGTCCGCATGGAGATGGATGACGATGCTTGGACGTGCGTTCGTAACACGCCTGGCGTCACCGGTTTCCTGGGCGGCAACGGCAAGCCCGCTCCGCTTTCCCGCGACGAGTACAACAAGATGACTCGTCGTCCCGGTAAGGGCGATTCGTCCAAGCGCACCTCGGTTGATATTCAGGTCGGCACGTCCGTCCGCGTCACCGATGGCCCGCTTACCGACTTTGATGGCAAGGTCTCCGAGGTTAACACCGAGGCTGGCAAGCTCAAGGTCACGCTGATGATCTTTGGCCGCGAGACGCCGGTCGAGCTCGACTTTAACCAGGTCGCTGTCATCGCTTAAGTTTTCGTACGTTCGCGCGAGCGTGCTTCTTCTGTGACTGCTCATCTCAGGAGTGCTTCTAACACGTGCGTGCTTACGATATAGCAAGTACTTCACACTCGTGATTCGAAAGGAATGACCATGGCTGAGAAGAAGGTTGCCAACGTCATTAAGCTCCAGATTCCTGCTGGTGCAGCTAACCCCGCTCCTCCCGTCGGCCCCGCCCTGGGCGCTGCTGGCGTGAACATCATGCAGTTCTGCCAGGCCTTTAACGCCGAGACGCAGGACAAGAAGGGCGACATCATCCCCGTTGAGATTTCTGTCTACGAGGACAAGTCCTTCTCCTTCATCACCAAGACCCCGCCGGCGGCTCACCTCATCAAGAAGGAGCTGAACCTCAAGTCTGGTTCCGCTAAGCCCCAGGCCGACAAGGTTGGTCAGCTCTCTCAGGAGCAGCTCACCAAGATCGCCGAGATCAAGATGCCGGACCTCAATGCCAACGACATTGACGCCGCCAAGAAGATCATCGCCGGTACCGCCCGTTCCATGGGCGTCACCATCGCTGAGTAGCGATTTCTTTAGGTAATGACGGGTGCTCCGACCGGGGCGCCCGTTATATGTGTGCAATAGGGCACACGATACGATGTGGGAGGGCTCACGCCCGTTTAACCACAGGAGGTAATGCACATGGCTAAGCATGGTAAGAGCTATAACGCCGCTGCCGAGAAGATCGACCGCGCCACGCTCTACACCCCCCTTCAGGCTGCCAAGCTCATCAAGGAGCTCGACACCGCCAAGTTCGACGAGACCGTCGAGGCCCACTTCCGTCTGGGCATCGATACTCGTAAGGCTGACCAGAACATCCGTGGTTCCATCTCCCTGCCTCACGGCACCGGCAAGACCGTTCGTGTTGCTGTCTTCGCCGAGGGCGAGAAGGCCCGCGAGGCCGAGGCTGCCGGCGCCGACATCATCGGTTCCGACGAGCTCGTCGCCCAGATCCAGAAGGGCGAGATCAACTTCGACGCCGCTATCGCTACGCCGAACATGATGGCCAAGGTTGGCCGCATTGGTAAGATCCTTGGTCCCCGTGGCCTCATGCCGAACCCCAAGCTCGGCACCGTGACCATGGACGTCGCCAAGATGGTCTCCGAGCTCAAGGCCGGCCGCGTTGAGTATCGCGCCGACCGCTACGGCATCTGCCACGTGCCCCTGGGCAAGAAGTCCTTCTCCGAGCAGCAGCTCGTCGAGAACTATGCTGCCCTGTACACCGAGATCCTGCGCGTCAAGCCCTCTTCTGCTAAGGGCAAGTACGTCAAGTCCATCTCCGTGTCTTCCACCATGGGCCCTGGCGTCAAGGTCGATCCCGCTATCCAGCGCGACTTCCTGGCTGAGTAACTAACAGTTACTGCCTGAGCAAAGCAAGCATTGCTAAAGAGACCCGGTTCTGCCTCGTGCAGGACCGGGTCTCTTGCTTTTGAGTCAACGAAACCACCACGAAGGGGACAGGCACCCTTGTGGTGGTTTTACTTGTGTTGTACTTTAGCGCGATGTAGTACTACCCGAGGCCGAAGGGAGCCCAACATGTTTAAGAACACGCAACAGCTCCTAGGCCTAGCGCTACTAGATTGGATAGCGCGCTAGGGTTGTAATCTCGCTATAACGATTTGTTGTACCCGGGTGCGCTATCGTCTGCCGCTTTCAGGCGTGATGAGCGACACGGGTATTTTTCTATCTCTAGGCCTTCTCTCTCCTGAAAGCCATCTGTCATAAAACGGTCAATCAGGAGGAACATATAAGCCGCAAAATCACAATCTTTGACGCCACCCTGTGCGACGGTGAGCAGTCGCCGGGCGCCAGCATGAATACCGAGGAAAAGCTCTTCATCGCCCGCCAGCTGGTGCGCATGAACGTGGACGTTATCGAGGCGGGCTTTCCCATCTCGAGTCCTGGTGACTTTCGCTCCGTACAGGAGATTGGCAAGATTGCGGGCGACCGATGCACGGTATGCGGCCTGACGCGCGCTGTCGACAGGGATATCGAAGTGGCTGCAGAGGCGCTCAAAACGGCCCAGAGGCCCCGTATCCATACAGGGCTGGGTGTGAGCACCAGTCACCTGCGCGACAAGCTCCATATGACTGAGGAAAGGGCAATTGAGTGAGCGATCCATGCCGTCAAACATGCTCGCAAGTTCGTTGACGATGTTGAGTTTTATGCCGAGGATGCCGGCCGCTCCGATCAGGAGTTTCTGGTGCGCATTATCGAGGCGGCCGTAAAGGCCGGTGCCACGGTCGTGAACATCCCCGATACGATGGGCTACAACATGCCGTGGGACTTTGGCGCCCGCATCCGTGACCTGCGCGGGCGCTGCGGGTGCGGCCGGTCAGCGTGCGGTCGACGTGATGGAGTATCGCGAGTACGAGATTGAGCGCATTGCGCGCCAGGCATTTGAGGCGGCGCGCAAACGTCGCGGCAAGGTGACGAGCGTTGATAAGCGCAACGTGCTGGAGACGAGCCGCATGTGGCGCGAGATCGTGCATCGCGTGCAAGACGAGGAGTACTCCGACGTGGAGCTTGAGGACCTGCTCGTCGACAACGCCGCCATGCAGCTCATCAGTCGACCGGCAGACTTTGACGTCGTGGTGACGGAGAACATGTTCGGCGACATCCTGTCCGATGAGGCGGCTCAGATTACCGGATCGCTCGGTATGCTTGCCTCTGCCTCGCTGGATGATGGCGTATCGCTGTTTGGGCCGAGCGCTGGCAGCGCTCCTGACATCGCGGGGCTCGGCGTGGCCAATCCGCTGGCTCAAATCTTGTCGGTGGCGATGCTGCTGACCTACGCGCTCGACATGGGCGAGCAAGCCGCGTGGATCGAGAGCGCCGTGGCGCGCGTGCTCGACGAGGGCTGGCGCACCCGTGACATCGCCGATGTCAACACCCCGGCAGATAAGATCCTCGGCACCACGACGATGGGCGACAAGGTCGTCGCCGCGCTGTAGGCGATGCCGATTCAAGCTGTCAAATATCTCAATCTGTAACATCTAAGGGGCAAAATCGTTCCTACCTGTTACAGATTGAGATTTTCGGCCGAGCATCCGTGGTCTGTCTCGATCTGTAACAGCTAACCGATTATTTGGGCCCTACCTGTTACAGATTGAGACAAACCGTTGGGACAGGTCGGACGAGTCAGCAAAACCACCACAAAGGTGCCGGTCCCCTTCGTGGTGGTTTTTAGCGCAACGAGGTGTTCCCAGCCGACCATACGGGCGGCCTTGCGCTCACGCTGCTCGATGACAGCGCATCTTTAGACGCGAAGTGCGGAACCGGGTGCATATACGAGCCGCGTAGCGTTACGAATTCATGGGAATGACCGTATCGCCAATTTGTACGCTTGCAATCTTGTCTGTGTCACAAACTTGCGAGAACGGCCAGGTCTTGTGGACATCAGTGGTGCCGTTATCCAGTTTATTTGCGAAATAGCCGCTGTGGCTGGTTGCGTCCTCAACATGACCGTCTTTGAACGTCACGATGAGGGGTATGTTGCCAACGGCATCCATAGACTCCTCCATGTTTTGAGACATCTTGCCGCTGTTGTTGTCGTGTTCGATGGAACGATCTATGTTGTAGCGGACTGAAACGCCAACGCAGGATACGGTGGCCTCTTGAATCGTCGCCTTGGTGCCGTTAAAGTTGACCGATTTGGGCGCGGGAATCGTAACGGATGTATCTTCGTAATTCAGCTGGAACTTAAGATCCCATGGGCCCGTAAGTATTTTCTTATACTCGGGAAGCTCTTTGCCAGCACGTGGCACAACGAGAGAGTTGATATGCGTGCGGACGGTCCTGCCCATAAGGCCGGGTGATTCAACGCTGAACTGTGCAAAGTATTGAATGCTGGAGTCATTGGGGTTCTTGTCAATGAGCCATGATTGGCCTTGGCCGCCATGCTCGCCATCAACGTATACGTTTCCATCGACACTTCCGGCGATAGTTCCGTTCTCGCCCGGCTCGGAAAGCTTTTTCAGGGCAGCGGGATCGTCGAACGTAAGCGTATAGGCGATGGTAACCATATCCTTGTCGCCCATGATGGCGTCGGCGGTCACGGTGACTCCGTTGTTGGAGCAGCTAGCACCGACGGGCCGGCCAATACGGTCGATGATCTCGGTTTGAGAAGCAGGTCCGTCAAAGATGTCGGAAAGCATGTCAGAAGGAAGCGGCAGGACGCCTGTTGCCATAGCCGTGCCAGCGCCTCCAATGACGATAGCGAGGACTGCCGTTACAGCGGCAATGCGAGCGACTGTTTTTACGGGATGGCGGGCGATGCGCGGCTTGCGTCGCGTGCCATTAAAGTTGCTTTGAGCGGTCGCCGCATCGCTTGAGGCGACGGACTGAGCAATCGAGTTTGCCATGTGCTGCTTCGCATTATCGGTAAACGAAATGTGCTCCAGGGCGTGGCGATAGTCATTCGAATTCGTAGTCATTGTGGTCTCCTTTCAAGGAAAGCCGAAGTGACGCACGTCCGCGGCTAAGGTGCTGGGCGGTTGCAGCTGGCGTCGCGTGAACGGCGTCTGCGATTTCCCTGATGCTCATGCCTGCGTAGTAGTGCAAAAAGATGGCGATGCGCTGTGCTTGAGGCAGGGCCGTGACAGCGGAAAGAATGGCGCAGTCGCGTTGCGCGAATTCTTGCTCGGTATGTGTTACGGGTGCGCAGAAATCGGGGAGCGAATCGAGGTCGACAACCGGGTGATTCGCGTGCGTACGGCCGATATCGCGACATGCGTTCAGTGCGACTCGGATCACCCAAGCACGTTCGTGTTCGAGCGAGTCGAACGGTTGAGTGCGTTGGAGAATCTTGATCAGCGTGTCCTGGCAGATGTCTTGAGCGTCGTCAGCGGATCCAAGGGCCGAATAGCACAATCGAAGGATGAGGTCGGAATACGTGTCGACCAAGCGCTTTGCTTCCCGCTCGATCTGATCGGCATCGCATCGGAGCGTGCTATTGCGGTTACGGCGTGCAGGCATAGTGTCACCTCCAATTGGTCGTGGTGGATATAGGGAAGGCGTCTCGCGAGGTCCCTCTACATACAACACGGTCGAGACTGCATAAGTTGACAAAAAAGACGGCACGTGAGCGCCGTCCTTACAAAACAATGAGTGTTCTCGTTAATTACACAAGCACCGTGATGGACAGGTCGGACGAGTCAGCAAAACCACCATAAAGGTGCCTATCCCCTTCGTGGTGGTTGTTGGCAGTTACCAGGGGGTTCTGGCGGTTGAAGACTCGATTGCTTCGTGGCGTTTGAGCTCGCGGCGCATGGTTTGCGAGTTGAGCCAAGCGGCCTTCCAACCGCGCGTGGGGTAGCGCGCCTCGTCAATTTCGATCTTGGTATAGCCGCAGGCGTTGACAATCTTCGTTCCGCATGGGTGTTGGCGCTCGCGTTGAAAGTTGGGGCCGTAGCTTTGGTGCACATGCCCGTGAATCATATAGTCGGGACCCCAAGACTCAAGAGCCGCATTAAAGCACTCGAATCCTCGATGCGGCAGGTCGTCCAGGTCGCCCATGCCTGCGACGGGTGCATGGGTAAGTAGAATATCGCATCCGTCTACCAGTGCGATTTTTCGCGATAGCTTGCGCATGCGTTTTGCCATCTCGCGCTCGGTATACATGTTCGCGCCGTCGCGGTAGCGCATGGAACCGCCCAGACCCGCAATGCGAATACCTCGGTACACATATACGCTGTCCTCAACACAAATGCACCCGCCCGGTGCATGGCGCGCGTAGCGGTCGTCGTGGTTGCCACGAACGTACACAAGCGGTTTGTTGATGACAGTGACCAAAAACTCAAGATAGTCCGGATCCAGGTCGCCTGCGGATAGAATCAGGTCAACGTCCTCAAAGCGCTCCTTGCGAAAACATTCCCACAGGCAGCGCTCCTCTACATCGGCAATGGCTAGGATATTCATAGGGCACGGACCTCCGGCTCGTTATCGAGCTGCGGAATCGAGCCTATAACGTTGTCAGCCAGCCAGTTCATCTCGACAATCTGCGTACTCGGCAGGGGAGGGAAGCCCTCAATCTGAACCACGCCGTCCTGGCTGTGGAGCTCGCCGCCAAATGGGTTGATGGAGCCCTCGACAATGCCGTTGCGAAGCAGCTGCACAAGTTTACGCGTCTGATAGGGTAGGCCCGGAGCGTAGCGAATATCGATAACGCCCGAGCTCATGCCGTACCAGTAGTTGACGGCACGAACCTGGCTGGCGTCACTGGTCTCATCCCAGGTGCCATGCAGCAGGCTTCGCACGATAAGCTCGTAGTATCGGCCCCAGTTCCATACCGGCATGGCAATGCCGGTAACCTTGCCATCGACCAGGCGGTGAAGTCCGTAGGCCGTGGGGTCTTCGAGCGACTTTGACATGTCGGCGCCGGTCATGACGCTTACACCTTCGCGGCACATGGCCTCGGCAAGGCCTCCGGCGGGCACATCGCCCCAGGTCAGGATAATTTGCGCACGGGGGTCGAGCAGCGAGGCGCCAATCGCAAAGGCGTTGATTTCGCTCAGCGCGCCCGAGGCGAAGACCGACGCATGGTAGCCAATACGGTGGTTGTCGGCCATGCTGGCGGCAAGGGCGCCCAGTAGGAACTTGGCCTCGTACATCTTTCCAAAGTACGAGCGGACGCTTTGGTGGGGAAGGCCGATTGAGCAGTTAAGGAACCGCACCTGGGGATACTCGACTGACGCCCTGAGCGTGTATTCCATGAGCCGGTGTGAGGTCGAGAAGATGACGTTCGCCCCGTGCTTTACGGCTGTCTCGACGGCGGCGTAGAACACGTCCGAATCGTGGCAGTCCTCGAACGCCTCGGTGCGCACGATGCCGCCAAAGTGCTCATCAAGATACCGGCGGCCCTGGTCGTGTAGACTGTCCCAGCTCGACGTGGCACAGGGAAACTCGTGGATAAAGGCGATTCGCATGGGATTGGCAGTGGAGTAGACGGTCTTGCTCATAAAGAAGTTGAGCACGCCCGAGGTAGCTTTTGTCGGTGCGCCCTCTTTCTCGTTGGGCTGCGGCGCTTCGACAAGATCGACTTTGTCCTCGTCGCTTTTGCCGGCAATGACAAGCTCGCGCCAAATCTTGCACAGACGGTTGACGACGATATCCGTCGGCGTATCCAGCAGACGGTCCTGGTTGTACACATTGAGGTAGACGAGCATGGCATCGGCAGGCGTAATGTCCAAGTGGTCGCCGCCCGCGCGAAGATAGGCGCGCTTAAAGAGCAGGAAGGTGTGACGTAGGTAGTCGACCTTCTTTTGAGGCCATTTTTCGACAAGATCTTGGCCGAGCATTTTGGCAAGCATCTCGTAGCTGCCCTCGCGCGAAAACTCAATCTCGTACAGGGGGCATACGTACCAAAAGGCGCAAAACTCACCGTACAGGCGGCTCTCGACGGAATCCCACTTACCGGGGTACAGACGCGTCACCTTGGCCGAAACCGTCGGAGCGTCAAGGAATTTGAGGACGCTGACACGCTTGTTGCCCTCTTGGACGTAAAAGCGGTGCATGAACTCGGTGACGATGATGGGGTCGCGGTAGCCCTTGGAGATTTGGATATCGTAGAGGTTGGACCATTTGCGGGCGAATTCGGTATTCCAGGGGAGCAGCGGCATAAAGTTACACGAAAAGGCGGACTGGCGACCTTTGGTAACCGTGCCGACGACCATTTCGAGCGGAATGTCCCGCAGGCCGATGTTCTCGCGCTGCCCGCAGGGAAGCTGGGCGACCAAGCTGTCGAGGTCCGTAAGATATGGATGCTCGCTTTGGCTGATGGCGCGACGGCGTCCCTGTTCGCCGCGCTTGCGCGCTTGACGATAGGCCTCTTCCATGGTGTCTACTCCCTTAGTCGTTTAAACAACGATATGAACCATGGTACCACGATGCGAAACCACCACAAAGGTGCCTGTCCCCTTTGCGGTG
Organism: Collinsella sp. TM06-3; assembly: GCF_003436395.1. Classification (NCBI taxonomy): domain Bacteria; kingdom Bacillati; phylum Actinomycetota; class Coriobacteriia; order Coriobacteriales; family Coriobacteriaceae; genus Collinsella; species Collinsella sp. TM06-3. The sequence goes on from NZ_QSPG01000002.1 coordinate 30,953, forward strand.
GTTTTAGGCGATGATGGGGGCGATGGCGCGGATGCAGGCGTCGGCTGCCGTAAAGGTGGTGCTGTCGTCACTGACGATAAAGATGATCTTGCCCTTAATGCCAAAGTCGCCGATCTCGCTAAAGAGCACATACGGCTCCTTGTCAAAACCCGAGATGGGCGAGACAGCCGTTTTAGTGGCGCTGGTCAGCTCGTCTGCCAGTGCGTCGAGCGAAGCCCATTTTGAGGGGTCTTTCACCGCGACGGGGACGGCTACGCGCCCAAAGGGCATCAAATGCACGAGCGTGTTCTTGGAGATGTTGGAGTTGGGGACGATGATAGTCTGCCCGCAGGCATCTTCGATGGTCGTGTGGCGCCAGGTGATGTCCTGGACCACGCCTGATACGCCACCGACCTCGATGTTGTCGCCAGGCTTGATGATGCCCATAAAGGTCACCTGCATGCCGCCGATAAGGTTTGACAGCGTATCCTGAAAGCCCAGCGAGATGGCGATGCCGCCGACGCCAAGAGCGGCGACGAGCGCGTTTGCGTTAATGCCAAAACAGTTGTCGAGGATAAAGCTGCCGCCGATCATCCAGATGACGGCGCGCGCGATGTTGATGAAGATACTCGATGCCGGAAGCGGGTTATCGTCTCGGTTAAGCAGATGATGCAGGGTCTTGGATGCAACCTTGGCGGCGACGGCGGTGCCTATCGCCAAGATGACGGCCCAGATGATGTTGTGGACCCACCGTTGCTCAAAAAAATGAAGAATCGGCTCAAACAATTCCATGTAGGGAAAACCTCCTAATGATCATTCAACCATGATACCCACCAAAAAGCCCGTCCGATCAAATTCGGACGGGCTTCTGCGCTCGATATAAGGGTTAACGAAAACCACCACAAAGGTGCCTGTCCCCTTTGTGGTGGTTTTCTAGGTCGTTAGCTCAGCAGCATGCGGTCGTTGGCGAGCTCGCCGCCCGAGACCTCCTCGAACTTCTGCAGCAGGTCGGCCACGGTGAGCGATTTCTTCTCATCGCCCGCCACGTCGTAGATTACGTGGCCCTCGTGCATCATGATCAGACGATTGCCCAGACGGATGGCGTCGTTCATGTTGTGCGTGACCATGAGCGTGGTCAGGTGGTTCTCGTCGACAATCTCCTCGGTCAGATTGAGCACCTTAGAGGCCGTCTTGGGGTCGAGGGCCGCGGTGTGCTCGTCGAGCAGCAGCAGGCGCGGCTTGGTGAGCGTTGCCATGAGCAGGGTGAGTGCCTGGCGCTGGCCACCCGAAAGCAGGCCGACCTTGGCGTTGAGGCGCGTGTCCAGACCAAGGTCCAGGCGCTTGAGCAGCTCAACGTACTCGTCCTTCTCGGCCTTGGTGACGCCCCACGAAAGACCGCGACGCTGGCCGCGGCGCTTGGCGAGGGCCAGGTTCTCGGCGATCTGCATGTCGGCTGCGGTGCCGCGCATGGGGTCCTGGAACACGCGGCCCAGGTACTTGGCACGCTGCGACTCGCTCAGGCGCGAGATATCGGTGCCGTCGAGCTCGATAACGCCCGAATCGAGCGGATATACGCCGGCGATCATGTTGAGCAGCGTGGATTTGCCGGCGCCGTTGCCGCCGATTACGGTTACAAAGTCGCCATCGTTGAGGGTAAGGTCGACGCCGGTAAGAGCACGCTTCTCGGTGACGGTGCCCTTGTTAAAGGTCTTCTTGACGTGTGAGAGCTTAAGCATCTGCCTCATCCCCCTTCGTGTAGGAGCTGCGGAGCTTATAGCGCTCCCAAACCACGGGCACGCACAGGGCCACGGCGACGATTACGGCGGAGAGCAGCTTCATGTCGTTGGCGTCCATGCCCAACTGCAGCACGATGGCGCGGATAAGGAAGTACACTACGGAGCCAAAAACGGCGGAGGCAAGACGGACACTAAACTGCGTGAGACCGCCGGGCAGCAGGCGGCCGAGCACCTCGCCGATAACAATGGCGGCAAGACCGATAACGATGGCACCAGTGCCCATGCCAATGTCGGCGTACTTCTGGCTCTGGCAGATGAGCGCGCCCGAAAGGCCAATGAGGGCGTTGGAGAGCACGAGGGCAATCATCTTGGTGGAGTTGGTGTTGACGCCCAGAGCGCGGATCATGTATTCGTTGTTGCCGGTGGCGCGCAGTGCCGAGCCGATCTCGGTGCCAAAGAACCAATACAGGATGGCGACGATAGCCACAGCGAGCAAGATGCCCAGGATGATGGCGACGGTGGACTGCGGCAGGCCCGTCATGTTGCTGACAGACGAGAAGATGGTGCCCTTGGCAAGGATGGGCGTATTGGATTTGCCCATGATGCGCAGGTTGATGGACCACAGGCTGATCTGGGTGAGGATTCCGGCGAGGATCGCGGGAATCTCAAAGACGGTGGTCAAAATGCCCGTGATGGCGCCCGCGATGGCACCGGCACACATGCCGGCCAAAACAGCGAGCAGCGGGTCGACATTATTATTGACGATGAGCACGGCGCAGACGCAGCCGCCGAGGGCAAAGCTGCCGTCGCAGGTCATATCGGGGATGTCGAGCAGGCGGAACGTGATAAACACGCCAAGCACCATAATGCCCCAGAGGACGCCCTGCGAAACGGCGCCCTGCAATGCAATAAGCATGCTTCATACCTCCTAGGATAGGGTGGACACGTGAGTCACCATGATAGCGGTAACAATGCATAAAAGAGCTGCGGCCGGATGTTTTGTCTCATCCGTAACAAGCAGGGCGAACGCCGGTCTTTGGCGTTCGCCCCTGTGGCTCACATATTGAATAACACGGCAACGGCACGAGTGCGTGCCCTAGACGCGCTACCGCGCATGGCGTTACTCGTCCAGAGCGGAAAGATCGATGCCCAGAGCCTCGGCCATCTCGTCGTTCTTGACGACGACCAGGTCCTTGCTCGAGAGATGCTTGATCGGCATATCCTCGGGCTTGGCCTCGCCCTTCAAAATCTTGACGGCCATCTCGCCCGCGGCGTAGCCCAGGTCCTCATAGTTGATGGAGAGAGTGAACAGGCCGCCAGCCATGCACATACCCTCCTCGCCGGTCACGTAGGGAAGCTTGTTCTCCTTGCAGATCTGGCCCACCTGCGAGGCGCCCGCGGCGATGGTGTTATCGGTGGGGGAGTACAGCGCGTCGACCTTGCCCACGGCAGATTCGACGACGGACTGGATCTCGTTGGAGCTCGAGACGGTGAAGTCGGTGTACTCCAGGCCCAGCTTGTCGAGTTCCTTCTTGGCGGCCTTGATCTGGACGTCGGAGTTGGACTCGGCGGTGCAGTAGAGCAGGCCGACCTTCTTTACGTCGGGCAGGACCTTCTGCATCATCTCGAGCTGCTCGGCGACCGGGGTGAGGTCGGAGGCGCCGGTGACGTTGGTGCCGGGCTTGTCGTTGTCCTGGACCAGGCCCGAGGCAGCGTAGTCGGTGATGGCGCAGCCCACGATGGGGATATCGGCGGTGGCGCCGGCGGCGGCCTGCGCGGCGGGCGTAGCGATGGCATAGATCAGGTCGACGCCATCGCCCACGAACTTGTCGGCGATGGACTTACACGTGGACTGGTCGTTCTGGGCGTTCTTCTGATCGATCTTGACCTTAAGACCGCTCTTCTTGATGGCCTTGACAAAGCCGTCGTTGGCGGCGTCGAGTGCGGAGTGCTCGGTGAGCTGCAGAACGCCGACGGTGTAGTCGGAACCGGCGGCAGCAGAGCCGGAACCAGAGTTGCCGCCGCATCCGGCGAGCGGAGCGAGCGCGAGCAGGCCAGCAGAGACCAGAAGGCTCCTGCGGCTGATGGTGATATCCTTCATATCGTTACCCCCAGTATAGAAATGGCTGGAAACACTGCACTCAAACAAAGTGCAAGTGGAACTATAGTAGCGCGGATGTCCATTTTTACAATAACCTGGCGGGTTTTTTAATACAGAACCGGATGGGCGGTACGGGTAGTCGAATGGACGGCGGAGGTTCTTATGCGGCGGAGGCGTTCTCATCGTCTAGCGCGGCAAAGAGTTTTTTGCCGTCGAGCAAGCGCGTGCTGACGTTTTTCATGCGGCCGATCTCTACGGTACGCAACGTGTCATCGGCGCCTCGGGCGTCATAGACCGTTCCCAGCAAATACGAGATGCCGTCTCGTTGCTTGATGGCAAAGGGCCGGACCGTCATCCGCACCACCTCGGTTTCGCCTCGGGTCAGGACGTTTGAGATATCAAAGCTGACAGTTGTTCCGTGGTCGATGGCCTGCTCGATGAGCTCGCAGGTGTCGATGCGCTTGACGGGCGTGCGCGTGGCCTTGGTGGATTTGCTGCCGGCACTTGGAGCAGGCTCGGGTGCATCGAGGTAGCCGCGAACGTCGGCGCTCGCCATAGCGACCAAGTGCTGCGCCATGCTTTTTCGAATGGCGATGGGCGTAGAGCGGTTGCGCATGACCATGCCGTGGAGCCGGATGATTTCCTCGTCGGTGAGCGGGCGGGTCAAGAGCCGATACCCCACGCCGCGCTTGTACTCAATTTCGTATCCGGCATGGCGAAGTGCGGAGATGGCGGTGTAGATGCTGCGCCGCGCCGCCGAGATGGGCATGCGGGCGGGGTCGTCGGGATGGGCGAGGCGCCGGATCAACTCATCGGAAAGCATGGCCTTGTCCTCGCCGGTGTTCTCGCTTAATAGTTGCAGGATGCGAACGGCGCGATAGGCAGCCATCGAGGCGGCGCCTCTCGTTGTGGTGTCGTAGGTTTCAACAGCGGCTTCGGTCATGGCGCCCACGTCCTTTCCGTTTTGGGTGGCGACGGTATGGAGCCTAGGGCGCGGGGTTTTCCCAGGGGCGCAGGGCGCTCTGGGCGGTCGGTAGTCGTCGGCAAACGGCAGTTCGAGTTTTCAACAGCCCTGCTCGACTGACCAAAAACTTGCCAAAAGTTTGACGGATGCTGTTGAAAAAAGCGTCTCTCGACCGATGTCGAGAGACGCTTGTGCGATGAGCGTTGGCGTGTGGCGACGCGAGCTAGCGTCCGACGATTAGAAGTCGGCGTTGCCCACGGTGCGCGGGTGCGGCAGGACGTCGCGGATGTTGCCCACGCCGGTCAGATACATGACCAGGCGCTCGAAGCCCAAGCCATAGCCGGCGTGCTTGCAGGAACCGTAGCGGCGCAGGTCCAGATAGTACTTGTACTGCTCGGGATTCATGCCCAGGTCCTTGATACGGGCCTCGAGCAGGTCTAGGCGCTCCTCGCGCTGGGAGCCGCCGATAATCTCGCCGATGCCCGGCACCAGGCAGTCGGCGGCGGCGACGGTCTTGCCGTCCTCGTTCATGCGCATGTAGAACGCCTTGATCTCGGCCGGGTAGTCGGTCACGAAGGTCGGGCGCTTAAAGTGCTCCTCGGTCAGGAAACGCTCGTGCTCGGTCTGCAGGTCGATGCCCCAGCTGACGGGGTAATCGAACTTGTGGCCGGCGGCGACGGCCTGCTCCAAGATCTCGACGGCCTCGGTGTAGGTGACGCGGGCAAAATCGGAGTTTGCCACGTGGTTCAGGCGCTCGATCAGGCCCTTGTCCACAAACTTGTTGAGCATGTTGAGCTCATCGGGGCAGGTGGCCATAACGTCCTTAAGGACATACTTGAGCATGGCCTCGGCATTGTCCATGTAGTCGTTGAGGTCGGCAAAGGCCATCTCGGGCTCGATCATCCAAAACTCGGCGGCGTGGCGCGTGGTGTTGGAGTTTTCGGCGCGGAAGGTGGGGCCAAAGGTGTACACGTCGCCAAAGGCCATGGCAAAGTTCTCGGCATTGAGCTGGCCGGACACGGTAAGGCTCGCGTGCTTGCCAAAGAAGTCCTGGCTCCAGTCGACCTCGCCGGCCTCGGTGAGGGGCGGATTTTTGGGGTCGAGCGTGGTCACGCGGAACATCTCGCCGGCGCCCTCGCAGTCACTCGTGGTGATGATGGGGGTGTTGACGTAGACAAAGCCCTGCTCCTGGAAGAAGCGGTGGATGGCGGCAGCCGCGACAGAGCGGATGCGGAACACGGCACGGAATAGGTTGGTGCGCGGGCGCAGGTGCTGCTGGGTGCGCAGGAACTCGACGGTTGCGCGCTTCTTCTGCAGCGGGTAATCCGGGGCGCTGACGCCCTCGACCTCGATGGAGGTGGCAGAAAGCTCGAAAGGCTGGGGCGCATCGGGGGTCAGCTTGACGGTGCCGGTGCAGATGAGGGCGGCCGAGACGTTTTGGTGGGCGATCTCGTCGTAGTTGTCGAGCGCCTCGCGGTTCATGACGACCTGCAGGTCGCGGAAGCAGCTGCCGTCGTTGAGCGTAACAAAGCCAAAGTTCTTCATGTCGCGGACGGACTTGACCCAGCCGGCGACGGTGACAGTCTGGCCGCCGAGCGACTCGGCATCGGCGTAGAGCTGCGCGATTTTGGTGCGGTTCACGTATCCTCCCATAACGGTTGAATGATAGTTATCCATACAGTTCGATATTCTAGCAGCTCGGCTCATTTGGGCTATACAGATAAGGCATTGGCGGGATGGTTTTTCAAACGAAAAGCGCCCGCGGCCAAATGGTCGCGGGCGCTTGACGAGGTGCCTTTTGGCTGTGTGGCGCGGGGCCTGGCTACTTGGTCTTGGCAACCAGCAGCGGGTCGCCAAGCTTGACGAGCGGGTTGCCGCCGATAAGCGTTCCAGACTCGCCGACATGGTCGATGCTCTTAAGACGATCGAGCTCGGAGACGATGACGGTCACGATGTCCTCGTGACCGGCGGCCTTGATGGCCTCGCGGTCGAAGCTGATGAGCGGCTGGCCTGCCTTGACCACATCGCCCATCTCGACAAAGCGGGCAAAACCTTTGCCGTTCATTTCCACGGTGCCCAGGCCGACATGGATGAACACGCGCAGGCCGTCTTCGGTAATCATGCCGATGGAGTGGTTGGTGACGGTGGTGGCACCGATGCGGCCGTTGGCGGGCGCATAGATGGTGCCGGTAATGGGCTCGATGCCATAGCCCTGGCCAAGCATGCCCGAGGCGATCGTCTCGTCAGGGACCTCGTCCAGGTTGACGAGCACGCCGTTGACGGGGGCATAGATGACGCCTTCGCGGGTGGCGAAGCTTGCTGCGGGCGGAACGGACGCCTCGCCCGTCGAGGTGAAGGTGGACTTAAACGAATCGAGCAGACCCATAGTTGCCTCCAACTTAAATAGGCGCATATCGCGCGCTTGGTTTGCCGGAAACGTTTCATATATGTTTCGCGGCTTGGTCAACGCCCCCTATTTTACGCTGCTCAGCGATACCTCTGAGCTGGGATTATGTGATATATCAGTTGAAGGGAAACTTATTGCTGGAGTGTTTCTGCGCCACGGGTTCAAGTGGGGTACGCTTGAAGGCGAAAAACAAGGGCGCATAATTTGCGCGAAGGGAGCCCATATGATTGTCGAGAACCATGCGCTGTGGGGCGAGGAACCGACCGAGGAATATCCGGCGACGTTTACGTATTTGGGTGCCGAGCCGCTGCCCGATAAGCCGAATGGCCGCCGCCCTGCTGTGATTATCTGCGGCGGAGGTGCGTTTACGCATATCGCTCTGCATGAGCAGGATCCCGTGGCGTTTGCGTTTTTGGATCACGGTTACCAGGCCTTTGTGCTCAACTATGTCACGAGTGACACGGGCGATGTGAGCTTTCCGCACCCGCAGGCAGACCTTGCCAAGATGGTCACCACGGTGCGCGCCAACGCCGACGAGTGGCATGTCGATCCCAAGCGCGTGTGCGTCGTGGGGTTCTCGGCGGGCGGCATGATCTGCGCTTCGCTGGCAACGCAATGGAAGACTGGTCCCTTCGCGGGCCTGGCAGGGGCGCGTCCGGACGACATTCGTCCCGATGCCGTGGTGCTGGGCTATCCGCTGCTCGACTTTGCCTATGTGCGCGACATGCAGACGCGCGACCCGCGCATCGACCTGCGCGTGCCCAAGACGGGCGGCAAGACGGGGCGCGATCTGCTCAACGACTACCTGTCGATGGTGACGGGTGACGAGGCAACTGACGAGCATCTGGCCGACATCTGCCCCACCACACACGTTTCGCGCCAGATGCCCCCGACCTTTGTGTGGGGCGTGTCCGACGATAAAACGGCGCCGATCGCGCAGGTCTATCCGTTTGCGCAGCGCATGGCCGAGGAAGGCGTCGTATGCGAGATGCACGTCTTTGACCAAGGTGGTCACGGCCTTTCGCTCGGCAACGCCAACACCGCGGTCGACAACGAGGACAAGCAGGTGGCGGTCCGTCCTTGGATTCGCCTAGCCTTCCGCTTCCTGGAACGCCACGGGTTTTAGTTACGGCGTTTTACCAAACGCCGTAACCACTCGACGCTGCAAGCCCGCCAGGGTGGCAATCTGTCGATTGAACATCGGTGTGTGTTCGCGCTATCATGCGTGGTTAAATGGTTAGCCATGGCAAACGGTTAGCCAAGATAAACAAAATGCAACGCCCTGTGGGCGCCGGGGGAGGAACGCGGACGTGAGACTCGATACGCTCGAGATTGGAAAGGACGCCGTTGTCGCATCGGTGACATCCGACGATCAGGCGCTTCGACAGCATATTTTGGACATGGGTCTAACGCCGGGCACCGAAGTTACCATGATGAAGTACGCCCCCATGGGTGACCCGCTCGAGATCCGCCTGCGTGGCTACGAGTTGACGCTGCGCAAGGACGATGCCGCTCGCATCGAGCTCGTGGGTGTTCACGACACCGATGCGGGTCCGCGCGCTAACGCCGCAATCGGCACGACGGAGCATCCGGCCCTGGGCGAGGGGACGTATTCGCCCCGCGCCGCGAAGACGGCCGTGCCTGAGGGCGCGCCGCTGCATTTTGCCCTCGCCGGCAACCAAAACTGCGGTAAGACCACGCTGTTCAACCAGCTTACGGGCTCCAACCAGCACGTCGGCAACTTTCCCGGCGTAACGGTCGACCGCAAAGACGGTACCATTCGTAACCACCCCGAGGCGAGCGTTACCGACCTGCCCGGCATTTACTCTCTGTCGCCGTACACGGGTGAGGAGATCGTGAGCCGCCAGTTTATCCTGGATGAGCATCCCGACGCCATCATCGATATCATTGACGCCACCAACATCGAGCGCAATCTGTACCTGACGCTGCAGCTTATGGAGCTCGACTGCCCCATGGTCATCGCGCTCAACATGATGGACGAGGTGACGGCCAACGGCGGCGCCGTGGACGTCAACCTGCTTGAGAGCCTGTTGGGCGTGCCCGTTGTCCCCATTAGCGCTGCCCGCAACGAGGGTATCGGCGAGCTGGTGGATCATGCCCTGCACGTGGCACGGTTCCGCGAACGCCCCGGTCGCCTGGACTTCTGTGCGCCCGATGGTCCAGACGGCGGCGCGCTGCATCGCTGCATTCACGGCATCGCCAACCTTATCGAGGACCATGCCGCGACGGCGCACATTCCCGTGCGTTTTGCGGCGACCAAGCTGGTTGAGGGCGACGAGCTGGTGACCGAGGCACTTCACCTGGATCGCAACGAGCTCGACGCTATCGAGCACATCATTACCCAGATGGAGGGCGAGGCCGGCACCGACCGCCTGTCCGCGCTGGCCGATATGCGCTTTAGCTTTATCGGCGACGTGTGTGGGCGCTGCGTCGTCAAACCGCACGAGAGCCGCGAGCACGTGCGCTCCGTTAAGATCGACCGCATCCTGACGGGTCGCTACACGGCCATTCCGGCGTTCCTGGTGATTATGGGCCTTGTCTTTTGGCTGACGTTTGGCGTGATCGGTGCGGCGTTGCAGGGACTCATGGAGGACGGTATCGCGGTCATCATCGCCTCGGCCGATGCGGGTCTCAAGGCGTTCGGAACCAACGACGTGGTGCGCTCGCTGGCTGTCGACGGCGTGCTCACGGGTGTGGGTAGTGTGCTGACCTTCCTGCCGATTATCGTTGTGCTCTTCTTGTTCCTCTCCATTCTGGAAGACTCCGGCTACATGGCGCGCGTGGCCTTTGTCATGGATAAAGTGCTGCGTCGCTTTGGCCTGTCAGGCCGCAGCTTCGTGCCTATGCTCGTCGGTTTTGGCTGCACCGTGCCGGCTATCATGTCGACCCGTACGCTCCCATCCGAGCACGACCGCAAGATGACGGTCATGCTCACGCCGTTCATGAGCTGTTCGGCTAAGTTGCCGGTCTACGGTCTGCTGTGCGGGGCGTTTTTCCCGCAGGCGACAGTTCCCGCCATGGTCTCGCTCTATTTGATTGGCATTGCGGTCGGTTGCATCGCGGCTTTGTTGCTCAACCGCACGGCATTTAAGGGCGACCCGGTGCCGTTTATCATGGAGCTTCCCAATTACCGCCTGCCGAGCGTCAAGACGACGGTGATGCTGGCATGGGATAAGGCCAAGGACTTTATTACCAAGGCTTTTACCATTATCTTTGCCGCTACCGTGGTCATCTGGTTCCTTCAGACGTTCGACATTCGCTTTAATGTGGTCGCCGATCAGTCGCAGAGTCTGCTTGCGGGCCTCGGCAGCATCATCGCGCCGGTGCTGACGTCGCTTGGGTTTGGCGACTGGCGTGCATCCACGGCGCTCGTCACCGGATTTATCGCCAAGGAGAGCGTCATCTCGACCCTCACGGTACTTTTGGGCGCGACCTCGCCCGCGGCACTGTCGACCATGTTTTCGCCGTTCACCGCCTACGTGTTCCTGGTCTTTACGTTGCTGTACCCGCCGTGCGTGGCTGCGATCGGCGCCGTCAAGAGCGAGCTGGGCGCGCGCTACGCCGTTGCCGTGTTCGCGTTTCAAGTGACGGTCGCCTGGATCGTGGCGTTTGTCGTGCATTCGGCGGGCATATTGCTGGGGTTGGCTTAGTTATTTATTGACGGCGCAACCTCTGTGTATCGAATTGTTTTCGGCCCCGCATCTGTTGCTGACGGATGCGGGGCCGTTGCTATATAATCGCCTCCGCTCAAAATGATTGGAGACGTTATATATGAGTCAGGCAAGGCAAGACGGCATCACGCTCAGGCAATGGCTCCCGCTCGTCGGGCTCACCTGCTGTGCGTTCGTGTTCAACACGTCGGAGTTCATGCCCATCGGCCTTCTGACTGATATTGCTGCGTCGTTCTCGCTCACCGAGGCCCAGGCGGGGATCATGATCTCGGTCTATGCCTGGGGCGTCATGCTGCTGTCGTTGCCGCTCATGGTGTTCGCTTCGCGTTTCGAGTTCAAGCGGATGCTGCTGGGCGTGCTTGCCGTGTTCTCGCTGGGCCAGTTCCTGTCCGCCTTGGCGCCGACCTATCCCATCTTAGTCTGCGCGCGCCTGGTGGTTGCCTGCGCGCACGCCGTGTTCTGGTCGGTCGCCTCGATCATGGCGTCGCGCCTGGTCGACACCCGCCATGGGGCGCTCGCCATCAGCATGATCGCCACGGGCTCTTCCATCGCACAGATCTTCGGCCTGCCGCTCGGCCGCGCCATTGGCCTGGCCGTGGGCTGGCGTATGACGTTTGCTGTGGTCGGAGCGCTGTCTGCTGTCGCGGTCGTCTACCAGGCCACGGTGTTTCCTGCCATGCCAGCGGGCGAGCGTTTTACGCTAAAGCAGCTGCCCGAGCTGCTCAAGAACCCGTTCCTCATCGCACTCTATGTGGTCACGGTGTTCATGGCGACCGGCTATTACGCGGGCTATAGCTATATCGAGCCTTTCCTGGCTCAGGTCGCGCATGTCGACGCAAGCGCCATCACTATGACGCTGACGGCGTTCGGCTGCTCTGGTCTGCTCGGAAGCTGGCTGTTTGGCCGCCTGTTCGATGGGCATCGCTTCCCGTTCCTTGCAATTACGCTCTCCGGCGTGCCGGCGGCCCTGCTGCTCATGGGTCCGGCCGCATCGTCGCTCGCGGCAGTGCTTGCCGTCTGCGCGCTGTGGGGCTGCTGCGCCACGGCCTTTAATGTGGCGTTTCAAGCCGAGCTCATCAAGTACACGCCCGCGGATTCGTCGGCTGTCGCCATGTCGATCTTCTCGGGCCTGTTCAATCTCGGTATTGGCACGGGCACCGCGATCGGCGGCGCCGTGGTTTCGGGTCCCGGTATCGCTTGGATCGGCTTTGCGGGCGGGGCGATCGCCGTCGTGGGCGTCATCCTCGCCATTACGGTGCTGTTCCCGGCCATACGCCGCGCCAAGCCCGTCGCCTAATCACGTCCCCTCATCAGTTGCGGTGGAATAGTTCTTGTTTAAGGCCTCTGAAGACCCAAGCAGGAACTATTCCACCGCAACTTATTTTGGGGAAGAGGATACAAGCTGGGCATACAATGGGTGGCGTTGCGTGAAGGATTTCTGGGAGGCTGTTATGTGGGCATACGAGACGACGTTCTATCAGATCTATCCTCTGGGCTTTTGCGGAGCTCCGCACGAGAATGCCGCGCCCGTTGCCGAGGACGAGCTCGCCCAGGTTGCCAACGCCGCGCCCAATCCCGACGCTCCCATCATGAAGATCGCCCAATGGGCCGACTACCTGCAGGAACTCGGCGTTGGCGCCGTGCTCATCAACCCGCCGCTCGAGTCCGATAGCCACGGCTACGACACGCGCAGCCTGCGCCATATTGACCGCCGCCTGGGTAGGGATGCCGACTTTGCCGCCGTGTGTGAGACGCTGCATGCCCACGGCATCCGTGTGGTGCTCGAAGCCGTCTTCAACCACGTCGGTCGCGGCTTTTGGGCCTTCCGTGATGTGCAGGAGCGCAAGTGGGATTCGCCGTACAAGGACTGGTTCCACATCAGCTTCGACGGTGACTCGTGCTACGGCGACGGCTTTTGGTACGAGGGCTGGGAGGGCCATTTTGAGCTTGTGAAGCTCAACCTGCAAAACCCCGCTGTGGTTGATTACCTGCTTGAGTCCGTGCGTCACTGGGCCGAGGTCTTTGGCATCGACGGCCTGCGCCTGGACGTTGCCTATATGCTCGACCGCGACTTCATGCGTCGTCTGCATACCTTTACCCGCGAGCTCAAGCCCGATTTTGTGCTGATCGGCGAGACGCTCCACGGCGACTACAACCAGATCGTCAACGACGAGATGCTTGACTCCTGCACCAACTACGAGTGCTACAAGGGCCTGTACTCCAGCTTTAACTCGGTCAACATGTTCGAGATTGCCCATTCGCTGCATCGCCAGTTTGGCGGCGATCCGTGGTGCATCTACCGCGGCAAACACCTGCTGTCGTTTGTCGACAACCACGACGTGCCGCGCCTGGCAAGCATCCTCACCGACAAGTCGTGCCTGCGTCCCGCTTATGGCATGCTCTTTGGCATGCCGGGCATTCCGTGCGTCTACTATGGCAGCGAGTGGGGGATTCCTGGCGAAAAGGGCGGCCCCGATGGTGACTGGGCGCTGCGACCCGCGCTCGATGAGCCTGCGCCCAACGAGCTGACGGCGTTCATCAAGCAGCTCGCGCACCTGCGCTCGGCAGACGACGCGGCGGCCCGTGCCCTCAACTATGGTGCCTATCGCAACGTGGTGATCCAGAACAAGCAGCTACTGTTCGAGCGCGCCTGCGACGACGCGACGGTGCTCGTGGCGGTCAATGCCGTGAACGAGCCCTATACCTTTGGAGCCGGCGAGCTCAACGGCTCCTTTGCCGACCTACTTGCCGACGGCGCGCCCACAGTCGAGCTAACGGGTGCCCTTGAGCTTGCACCCTACGAGGTGCGCTATCTGTTGAGGGCCTAGGCCATGGCTGCGTCCGATGAGGGCTATCAACATATTGAGCATGGGTTTGAGCCCGTGTTCGACCAGCACTCGCGCGTTTTGGTGCTCGGATCGTTTCCCTCGGTGCTTTCGCGCGCCAACGCCTTTTATTACGGCAACCCTCAGAATCGCTTTTGGCGTGTGATGGCCGCGTGCCTCGGTGTGCCCGTGCCGCCCAACGAGGGAGACTCTTTGGCGAGCGGCGAGCCCGCGACGCTCGACGCCTCGGTTGCTGCCAAGCGGGCTATGCTGCTCAACGGCGGCGTGGCCCTGTGGGACGTGATCGAGAGCTGTGACATCAAGGGCTCAAGCGACGCGAGCATCAAAAACGTCGTTCCGGCGCATGTCGAGCGCATTACCGATGTCACGCCGATTGAGGTCGTTATCTGCAACGGCGGCGCGGCCGGGCGGCTCTACAAACGCTATCTACAAGAGCGGACGGGGCTACCCGCCATCGTGCTGCCGTCGACGAGTCCTGCCAACGCGGCGTGGCGTTTGGAGCGGCTTGTCGAGCGTTGGAGTGAAGCCGTTGACTGGGCTGTTATTTAATTTAGATTTTTGTTTGAGCGTGGGCGCCCAGACGTTTCAGAACGCCTCGCCAGATCGGCGCGGGCACGGCTGGCTCGGTGCAAATCATGCCGTCGGCGTCGACGTCCTCGGCATTACCACCACCAAGTCGCTGCGCATGCTCAACCGAACAGCCCATACGAACGGCGCCTACGAGCTTGTCCATCGCTTCCGAAAACGGTCGCCGCAAGAGTCCCATGCGCGGTGAGTGACGAAGCGCCGCGAAGCCGCTGCCGGTACAGACGACAACGCCGCCGCACCATGACAGCCCACGAAGGTCGCACGTCGCTCGCAGACGCACGACGAGCCCGTGTGCTCGCTCGAGGCCGCCGACGTCGGCCTGGACAACAACATAGGCACGCGTCCCTGCGCCGCCAAAGCGGTCGAGCATCTGCTTAATGGGCGCCATCGCTTCATCATTGGGTGCATCTTCAATGGCGAACACAATGCCATCGGCGGCACCGGCAACGCTGCCGGAATCATCCGCCTCCAAAACGACCGGGTGGGGGAGCACAGTGCCGGAAAGCTGTGCATAGGCGGCGATGGCATCCTGCAGGTCCCAGAGCAAAAACTCAAGATCGGCGCTCTCGGAAATACTGACAAACGCGATGTTATGCAGTGTTTTTGGTACATCGCCGCGTGCGGTCGTCTCCATGCCGCCTCCTTTCCGGTCGGTTTCCGTTTAGGTTACACCGTATGACGGCGCTCCGCCGCGCTATCCTAGTGCAACCCTCACGAAAGGAATGCCATGCGTCTGCCCATGAATACCTCGCTTGCCACGCTCAAGCCCTCCGGCATCCGTCGGATTAACGCACTCGCCGCGCAGCATCCGGGATGCATTGCGCTTGCGCTCGGTGAGCCCGATTTTCCCACGCCCGATGTGGTTAGCGCCGAGGTGACTGCTTCGTTGGACCGCGGCGACACGCACTATCCGCCCAACAACGGCCGCCCCGCCCTGCGCGAGGCACTGTCCGAATATATGGGTGACGCGGGTCTGGCGTTTTCCGCCGATGAGGTCATCCTGACCGACGGCGCGACCGAGGCCCTGTCGGCAACATTTATGGCTATGCTCAACCCCGGCGACGAGGTCATTATCCCCACGCCCGCCTTTGGCCTGTACGAGAGCATCGTCGTGGCCAACCACGCCAAGGCGGTCTTCTTGGATACGGAGCCTGCGCAATTCCAGATTGACGAGGATGCGCTTCGCGCCTGTGTGACCCCGGCGACCAAGGCCGTCGTTATCTGCTCGCCCAACAATCCCACGGGCTGCATTCTCAACGCGGCATCGCTCGACGTCGTGGCGCGCGTGGCAGAGCAGGCGGGCATCTACGTAGTCTGCGACGACGTATACAACCGTCTGGTCTATGTGGATGGCTACGAGCGCTTTGCCCAGCGCCATCCGGAGCTGCGCGACCAGACGGTGGTCATCGAGAGCTTCTCCAAGCCCTGGGCCATGACCGGCTGGCGCTTGGGCTGGCTCGCAGCCGCAGCCCCCGTCATCGCCGAGATCGCAAAGGCTCACCAATACTTAGTATCGAGTGCTGTCTCCTTCGAAATGGACGCCGCAGCCCGAGCCCTGACCGTCGACCCAACCCCCATGCTCAAAGTCTACCGAGCCCGCCGCGAACGCGTACTCGCAGCCTTAAACGCCATGGGCCTCGACGTAGTAGAGCCCGCAGGAGCCTTCTACACTTTCCCGAGCATCAAAAAGTTCGGCCTAACCAGCGAAGACTTCTGCATCAAAGCCATCGAAGAGGCAAACGTAGCCCTAGTCCCGGGCGACTGCTTCGGCACCGAAGGCCACGTCCGCCTCAGCTATTGCGTTTCCGATAAAGACCTGGACGAAGGCCTCCGCCGCCTGTCCACCTTCCTTTCAACCTTGTAGCCATCAGGGACGCAACATATCAGCCCACCGACTTAAGGCTTATGAGTGGGGGCGCCGGCCAACGGGAAACCGGGCTGCCCCAAAGTCACCGCAGGCCGCGCCGCCGAAGGCCAGGCGCAAGGTTTTCGTAGATTCCGCACGAGCCGAAGAGCACTTAATGTGCTCTTCGTGCGAGCCCAGGACCTGACCGAGCGAAAACCTTGCGCCTGGCCTTCGGCGGCGCGGCCGGATGGTGGAATTGTGTGCAGCCCGGTTTCCCGTTGACCGACGCCGGGGTCCCCGCCATAATACTTTCGGTTCACGCACGAATCCGCTGCCAGAGACAGCCGGTGCAAACGGGCATCGCCCGCGAGCTTAATGGGATATCCCGCCAGCCGAGGTGGTCGAGTAGATATGTCTTCTCGCCCCCGTCGCTCATGCAGCGCGGGGGCTTTCTTTTTGGACATGCCCCCGTCACGTCCTTGTGGCGGACCGTGCCCGGAAAGAATTCGAGGAGGTGTAATTCATGCCCCAGCAGTACAAAATCGACAAGGTTGCAGAGATCGAGTCCCGTATCGCCGAGAACGCCGGTCTGTTCGTCGTCAACTACAACGGTCTGACGGTTAAGCAGGCTCAGGAGCTGCGTCATCAGCTTCGCGAGTGCGGCGCCGAGATGAAGGTCTACAAGAACAACCTGGTCAAGATCGCTCTCAAGAACCAGGAGCAGCCTGAGATCGACGATATCCTCGCCGGCCCCGTCGCTTATGTGTTCTACGAGACCGAGCCGGTCGAGGCCGCTAAGGCCCTTAAGGACTTCTCCGCTAAGTCCAAGGGCGTCCTTGAGATCAAGGGCGGTATCTCCGACGGCAAGGCCGTTTCCGCCGATGATGTTAAGGCTATCGCCGAGCTGCCCACCAAGGATCAGCTTCTCGGCCAGATCGCCGGTCTCATCTCCGGTTTCGCTCGCGACATCGCTGTCTGCGTCAACGGCGTTTCCTCTGGTCTCGCTCGTTCGATCCAGCAGGTCTCCGAGCAGAAGGCAGCCTAGTTGCTGTTTTCACCCGCGGCGGCAACGCCGCACCCCTGGCGCATTCGCGCCGTGTTTTAACTGATCTCCGTGCATCCGCACGGAAACCGAAAGGACTTAGAAATGGCTAAGCTTACCACCGATGAGATCATCGATGCTCTTAAGGAAATGACCCTTCTCGAGGCTTCCGAGCTCGTTAAGGCTATCGAGGACACCTTCGGCGTTTCCGCCGCTGCTCCTGCTGCTGTTGTCGCCGCTCCCGCTGCTGGCGCTGCTGAGGCCGAGGAGAAGACCGAGTTTGACGTCGTGCTCGAGGGCTTCGGCGACAACAAGATCCAGGTCATCAAGGCCGTCCGTGAGCTCACCAACCTTGGCCTGAAGGAGGCCAAGGAGGTCGTCGAGGGCGCTCCCAAGGCTGTTCTCGAGGGTGCCAAGAAGGAGGACGCCGAGGCTGCCAAGGAGAAGCTCGAGGCTGCTGGCGCTGCTGTCACCCTCAAGTAATCAGGCTTTCTCGCCAGATTCCTTTGCAGACGGGGTTCGCATTGCGAGCCCCGTCTTTTTTGTTTTTCGGTCCCTCGGCATCGGTTGCTCAATCTGCCATGTTCTGTGATTTGCGTCGTATCGGGTGCCCTGCCGTTGGGCAATAAAATTGCACCATTCGAGCAATAATTTGCGTTGACCTGCTGAAGAATTGTCTCTGCCTTGTAGCGACATATAGTTCCAGCGGTAAGATGCTTGGGTATCGCAATTTGGTCTGCGGCTGTGTGCCGCACGCATGGGGCGCTTTTGCGCCTGCGAAAGGATCTTTGAATAACATGAAGGCAATCATCCCCGCCGCCGGTCTTGGCACGCGTTTTCTGCCTGGTACCAAGTGCACGCCCAAAGAGATGCTGCCGGTGCTCGACAAGCCGGTCATCCAGTATGTCGTCGAGGAGGCCCTCGACCCCGAGGAGGTCGACGATGCCATCATCGTTACTTCTCCCGGTAAGCCCGAGCTACTGAACTACTTCCAGCCTGATCGCTCGCTCGAGAACCTGCTGCGCGAGCGCGGCAAGAACGCCTATGCCGATGCTGTCGCCCACGCTGGCGGTATGCCGGTCGACTTCCGTTATCAGTACGAGCCCAAGGGCCTCGGCCATGCTATTCGCTCTGCTGCCGACGCCGTGGCAGGGGAGAACTTCCTGGTTCTTCTGGGCGACTACGTTGTACCTAACCGCGACATCTGCGACAAGATGCTCGCCGTTTCCAAGGAGCACGGTGGCGCTTCGGTTATCGCCGTCGCTGCTTGCTCGCCCGAGGAAGTCAGCCGCTACGGTGTTATCGCCGGCGAGCGCGTCGGTTCGCTCGAGGGCGCCGAGGACGTTGCCGATGCCGAGCCGGGCGCTGTCTGGCGTATCGGCGGTCTGGTTGAGAAGCCCGCTCCCGAGGCTGCTCCGTCCAACCTGTACATCGTCGGTCGCTACCTGCTGAGCCCGCTGGTCATGGACTTGCTGGCAGATCAGCAGGCCGGCAAGGGCGGCGAGATCCAGCTCACCGACGCCATGGCCCGTTCGCTCGACCGCGAGGCCATGTACGCCGTCGTCATCGACCCGCTGTCGGGCTACGACACTGGCACTCCCTCTGGTTGGATGGCCACTAACGCCCTCATGGCTGCAAACGACCCCCGCTTTGCCGATGCCTTCTGGAACGCCATCGACGAGCGCGGCGGATTGATGCGCAAGTAAGCCTTCGGGCATCGACATTTACGGGTGCGGACTTCGGTCTGCACCCGTTTTTTTATTCGAGCTACAGCTTGGCTCCGGAAAGTGCGACCCACAATTTGGTCGAATTCTGGAACGCGCTTTCCGGTTGGAACCCCTAGCGGAAACTGCGACCCGGAATTTCGGCTCAGAACGGGATATGCTTTCCCAAACAGTGCTCAACCGGAAACTGCGACCCAGTTTGAGGCCTCAAAACGGGACGCACTTTCCGCCTGACCAACCCTCGCCGTCATTTCGCCGTTCAGCGGCGCGCATCAGCAGCTCTGTTCACAGAAAATATATGAACAGATGTTCGATATACATACATCTACCTGCGTGTTTTCTTTCGAAAAACTTTGCTACTCCAAAAACTCAATCGCGTCAAGGCTTTTCTTGCCCAACGGTCGGTACCTGATAAACTATTAGGTTGCGATAACTGGCGAAGCTATGCCTCGCCAACCCACCGAGCATTTCCGTGAAGGAGGAAAAACCTGGTGACCTACGCATACACTGCCACTGAGCGCAAGCGCGTCAGCTTCGGGAAAATCCCGGAGGCCATGGAGCTCCCCAACCTTATCTCTGTTCAAAGGGAATCCTTTGAGCGTTTTAAGGACGAGGGCCTTCGTGAGGCGTTCAAGGAATCCAGCCCCATCCAGAGCCAGAACCATGTTCTCGAGGTTACCTTCGGCGAGCATCAGTTCGGCGACCCCGCGCACACCGTCGAGGAGTGCCGCGAGAAGGATATGACCTATCAGGCTCCGCTTCTGACCGACGTCCGTCTCACCAACAAGGAGACCGGCGAGATCAAGGAGCAGCTCGTCTTCATGGGCGACTTCCCCATGATGACCGATCAGGGCACCTTCATCATCAACGGTACCGAGCGTATCGTCGTCTCGCAGCTCGTCCGCTCCCCGGGCGTGTACTACAGCTCCGAGATGGATTCGGGCAAGCAGATCTACAAGGCCCAGATCATCCCGTCCCGCGGTGCCTGGCTTGAGTTTGAGGTCGACAAGCGCGACCAGCTCATGGTCTCCATCGACCGTAAGCGCAAGCAGAGCGCCACGATGTTCCTGCGCGCCCTTGGCATCGCCGTCACCAACGACGACATCATCGAGCTGCTCGGCAACTCCGATGTGATCAAGCGCACCCTGGAGCGCGACACCGCCCTCACCCGCGAGGACGCCCTCATCGAGATCTACCGTCGCCTGCGCCCGGGCGAGCCTCCCACCGTGGACGCTTCCCGCAGCCTGCTCGAGGGCCTGCTCTTTAACCCGCAGCGCTACGATCTGGCCCGCGTCGGTCGTTACAAGGTCAACAAGAAGCTCAACCTCACCACCGAGGAAGAGGTCACGGTGCTCACCGACGAGGATATCGTCGCGACGCTGCGCTACCTCCTGTCCCTCGCTGCCGGCGAGCAGGGCTTCAAGGTCGACGACATCGACCACTTCGGCAACCGCCGCATCCGCACCGTCGGCGAACTCGTCGCCAACCAGTTCCGTATCGGCATGAGCCGTATGGAGCGCGTCGTCCGTGAGCGCATGAGCTCCCAGGACATCGACGAGATCACCCCGCAGTCGCTCATCAACATCCGTCCGATCGTGGCCTCCATCAAGGAGTTCTTCGGTTCCTCGCAGCTCTCGCAGTTCATGGACCAGGCGAACCCCCTGGCCGGTCTGACCCACAAGCGCCGTCTGTCCGCACTCGGCCCTGGCGGTCTTGCCGGCCACAAGTCCGGCTCCAGCCGCCGCACCAACGTGCCGACGGCCGTCCGCGACGTTCACAACTCGCACTACAGCCGCATGTGCCCGATCGAGACCCCCGAAGGCCCCAACATCGGCCTGATCGGCTCGCTCGCCCTCTACGCCCGCGTCAACGAGTACGGCTTCATCGAGGCCCCGTTCCGTCGCGTCGAGAACGGCGTTGCCACCGACCAGATCGACTGGATGACCGCTGACGAGGAAGAGAAGCACGTCATCGCGCCGGCCAACACGCCGCTCGATCCCAAGACCAACGAGTTCATCACGACCGATGCCGAGGGCAAGATCGTTCGTCCGCACACCGTGATCGCCCGTACCCGCGACTTCGACGGCTCCTTCGGCGCTCCCGCTGACGTGCCCGTCGAGGACGTCGACTACATGGACGTCTCGCCGCGTCAGATGCTCTCCGTCGCAGCCACGCTGATCCCGTTCCTTGAGCACGACGACGCCAAGCGTACGCTCATGGGCGCCAACATGCAGCGTCAGGCCGTGCCGCTGGTTCACCCCGCCGCTCCCTATGTCGGTACCGGCATGGAGCGTCGCGCCGCCCTGGACTCCGGCGAGGTCACCCTGGCCAAGAACGCCGGCGAGGTCATCTTTGCCGACGCCTCCAAGATTATCGTCAAGCACGCTGGCGGCATGGACGAGTATCACCTGGCCAAGTACCAGCGTTCCAACCAGTCCACCTGCATCAACCACCGTCCGCTCGTGCGCGTCGGTGACACCGTTGAGCAGGGCGAGCCTCTGGCCGATGGTCCTTCGACCGATCATGGCGAGCTCGCACTGGGCCAGAACCTCACCGTGGCATACATGCCGTGGGAAGGCTTCAACTACGAGGACGGTATCGTCGTGTCCGAGCGCCTGGTGGCCGAGGACCTGCTGACGACCATCAATATCACCCGTCACGAGATCGACGCCCGCGACACCAAGCTCGGCCCCGAGGAGATCACCCGCGAGATCCCGAACCTCTCCGAGGACATGCTTGCCAACCTTGACGAGGACGGCATCATCCGCATCGGCGCCGAGGTCGGCCCTGGCGACATCCTGGTCGGCAAGGTCACGCCTAAGGGCGAGAGTGCTCTGACTGCCGAGGAGCGCCTGCTGCGCGCCATCTTCGGTGCCAAGGCGCACGACGTTCGTGACACCTCCCTTAAGATGCCTCACGGCGCTTACGGCCGCGTCATCGACGTCGTCCGCTTTAGCCGCGAGAACGGCGACGACCTGGCCCCCGGCGTTAACGAGCAGGTGCGCGTCTACGTCGCCCAGCGTCGTAAGATCCAGCAGGGCGATAAGATCGCCGGCCGCCACGGCAACAAGGGCGTTATCTGTAACGTTCTGCCGGTCGAGGACATGCCCTACATGGCTGACGGTACCCCGATCGACGTTATCCTCAACCCGCTGGGCGTTCCTTCGCGTATGAACGTCGGCCAGCTGCTCGAGTGCCACCTTGGCTGGGCTGCTGCCTGCGGTTGGGATACCGAGCAGGCCGACTCCGACAAGTACGTCCCCGGTCCGTTCTTCACCGCGACGCCCGTCTTTGACGGCGCCAAGGAGGACGAGATCGCCGAGGTCATCCGTCGCGCCAACAAGAACATGCTCAACAAGGCCACCGCTGCCTTTGGCGATCACATGCGCCCCGAGTTTGTTACCCAGCTTGACGAGCGCGGCAAGACCCGCCTGTTCGACGGCCGCACCGGTGAGGAGTTCCGCGAGCCCATTACCGTGGGTACGTCTTACATCCTCAAGCTCGGCCACATGGTCGACGACAAGATCCACGCCCGTTCGACCGGCCCTTACAGCCTGGTTACCCAGCAGCCGCTGGGCGGCAAGGCTCAGTTCGGCGGCCAGCGCTTCGGCGAGATGGAAGTTTGGGCACTGTATGCATACGGTGCTTCCAACGTCCTGCAGGAGATCCTGACCGTCAAGTCCGACGATACCGTGGGCCGCGTCAAGACCTACGAGTCCATCGTCAAGGGCGAGAACGTCCCGGTTCCGGGTATCCCCGAGTCCTTCAAGGTTCTCGTCAAGGAGATCCGCTCCCTCGCACTGGACATCGAGCCCATGCACGATGCCGACGAGGACGCCTCCGCCCCTGTGACCGCCGAGGAGACCTCTGCTCTCGACGACCTGGCTGCGCTCGCCGGCGTTGACGCCGACGCCGAGGCCCAGGATGCCGAGACCGCCGAGGCACCCGAGGCTGTCGCCGCCACGACCACTGATAAGGAGTAGTTGACTGTGGCAGATTTCGAAGCTACTGATTTTGACTCGGTAAAGATCTCCCTTGCCTCCGCCGACCAGATCCGTTCCTGGTCGCACGGTGAGGTCAAGAAGCCGGAGACCATCAATTACCGTACCCTCAAGCCCGAGAAGGACGGCCTGTTCTGCGAGAAGATCTTCGGTCCCGCCAAGGACTGGGAGTGCTCCTGCGGCAAGTACAAGGGCATCCGCTTTAAGGGCATCGTCTGCGAGCGCTGCGGCGTCGAGGTCACCTCGGCCAAGGTGCGTCGCGACCGCATGGGCCACATCGAGCTCGCCGCTCCCGTGTCCCACATCTGGTATTTCAAGAGCCCCACGAGCTTCCCGATGAGCCGTATGCTCGACATCAAGTCCAAGGACCTCGAGAAGGTTCTGTACTTTGCCAGCTACATCATCACCGAGGTCGACTACGAGGCCCGCGAGGCCGACGCTGACGACCTGCGCGAGGAGCTCGCCGCCGATCTGGAAGAGATCGATGCCGAGTGCGCCCGCCAGATCGAGTCCCTCAAGGAGCAGGGCAACCCCGAGAACTTTGACGAGTTCTCCGACGAGGAGCCGCTGACCCCCGAGGAGATCGCCTCTGGTATCGTCGACATCGAGGAAGAGTGCAAGGACGAGAAGCAGCTCCGCACGGACGCCTTCAACGCCTTCATGAAGCTCACCGAGCGCGACCTCATCTCCGATGAGCCACTGTTCCGCGAGATGACCCGCTACTACTCCATGTACTTTAAGGGTGGCATGGGTGCCGAGGCCGTCCGCGACCTGCTCGCCGCCATCGATCTGCCCTCCGAGGCCGAGAAGCTCAAGGCCATCATCGCCGACGAGGACTCCCAGAAGCAGAAGCGCGAGAAGGCCGTTAAGCGCCTCGAGGTCGTTGACGCCTTCCTGAAGGGCGGCAACAGCCCCGCGAACATGATCCTGGACGTCATCCCGGTCATTCCGCCCGATCTGCGCCCGATGGTCCAGCTCGACGGCGGCCGCTTCGCCGCGTCCGACCTCAACGACCTGTATCGTCGCGTGATCAACCGTAACAACCGACTCAAGCGCCTGCTCGACCTGGACGCCCCTGCGATCATCGTGAACAACGAGAAGCGCATGCTCCAGGAGTCCGTGGACGCCCTGTTCGACAACGGCCGTCGTGGTCGCCCGGTCTCTGGCCGTGGCGGTCGCCCGCTCAAGTCGCTCGCCGAGGCCCTCAAGGGCAAGCAGGGTCGTTTCCGTCAGAACCTGCTGGGCAAGCGTGTCGACTACTCCGGCCGTTCGGTCATCGTTACCGACCCCAAGCTGCTGCTGCACCAGTGCGGTCTGCCTAAGACCATGGCGCTGGAGCTCTTCAAGCCCTTCGTCATGAAGCGCCTGGTCGAGCTTGGCAAGGTCGAGAACATCAAGGGCGCCAAGCGTGCTATCGACCGCGGTGCCACCTTTGTGTGGGATATCCTCGAAGAGGTCATCGACGGCCGCGTCGTGCTGCTCAACCGTGCACCGACCCTGCACCGTCTGTCCATCCAGGCTTTTGAGCCGGTGCTGGTCGAGGGCAAGGCTATCCACCTGCACCCGCTGGTCTGCTCACCCTTCAACGCCGACTTCGACGGCGACCAGATGTCTGTCCACGTGCCGCTGTCCAGCCAGGCCCAGGCCGAGGCTCGCGTGCTCATGCTCTCTGCGAACAACCTGCGCTCGCCGGCATCCGGCAAGCCGGTTAACATCCCCTCGCAGGACATGATCATCGGTGTGTACTACCTCACCCAGGTCCGCGACGGCCTGCCCGGCGAGAACCGCGTGTTCGCCAGCTTCGACGACGCGCTGCACGCCTATGACTGCCGCTCCGAGGTCGACATGCAGGCCAAGATCCAGGTCCGCGTGTCCGCCGAGAACGCCAACGTCATCAACGAGGACGGCACCCGTATCTTCCGCGTCAAGAACGGCAAGAACGAGTTTGTCGACTACGACGTCACCGGCAACAAGACCGCGCGCTTTGAGACCTCTATCGGCCGCATCATCTTCAACCGCCAGTGCCTGCCCGAAGACTACGAGTTCATGAACTACAAGATGGCCAAGGGCGATGTGGCCAAGCTGGTTGCCGACTGCTGCGATCGTTATCCCGAGGCCAAAGTCGGCCCGATTCTCGACGCCATCAAGTACTCCGGCTTCCACTACGCTACCCGCGCCGGCCTCACCATCTCGGTATGGGACGCTCTCATCCCTGCCGAGAAGCAGGAACTGCTCGATCGCGCCCAGGCCAACGTCGACCAGATCAACGAGTACTTCGAGGAGGGCTTCATCAACGAGACGGAGCGCCACATCGAAGTCGTTAACGAGTGGACCGCTTGTACCGACAAGGTCGCAGCGCTCATGCTCGACATGTTCGACGAGGAGAACCCGCTCTACATGATGGCCGACTCCGGCGCCCGTGGTTCTAAGACCCAGCTGCGTCAGCTCGGTGGCATGCGTGGCCTGATGGCAGACATGTCCGGCGAGACGATCGACCTTCCCATTAAGGCGAACTTCCGCGAGGGCCTGCTGCCGCTCGAGTACTTCATTTCGACCTACGGCGCCCGTAAGGGCCTGGTCGATACTGCATCCCACACCTCGGACTCTGGTTACCTGACCCGTCGTCTGGTCGACGTGGCCCAGGACGTCATCGTCCGTGAGGAGGACTGCGGTACGCATGAGGGCGTTACCTACAACCTCATCATCCCCGGCACCACCGACCTCAACACCGACCTCGTCGGCCGTTGCTTCATTGAGGACGTCGTGGCCCCCGATGGCACCGTGCTCTTTGAGCAGGACGGCTACATCGAGAAGGTCGCCGACATCCAGAAGATGGTCGATGCCGGCCTTAAGAAGGTCAAGCTTCGCGCGCTGCTCACCTGCCGCTCCAAGTACGGCGTGTGCCAGAAGTGCTACGGCTGGGATCTTTCCACCCGTCGTCCGGTCGCCATCGGTACCGCGGTCGGCATTATTGCCGCCCAGTCCATCGGCGAGCCCGGTACGCAGCTTACGATGCGTACCATTCACTCCGGTGGCGTCGCTGGCGTCGACGATATTACGCAGGGTCTGCCTACGGTCAGCCGTATGTTCGATATCGTCGGCAACGTCAACGAGAAGATCCTGGGTCGCGAGGCCGAGCTGGCTCCGTACTCCGGCCACCTCTCGATTAAGCCCGAGAAGTCCGAGTACGTGCTGACGCTCACCGACTCCGAGGATCACACCCGTGTCCTCGACGAGCGTCGTGTCCCCGCATCGGTGCGCTTTATGCCCGAGATCGAGGACGGCTGCGAGGTTCGCGCCGGCGACCAGATCACCAAGGGCTTCGTCAACTTCCGCAACCTGCGCAAGCTGACCGACATCGAGTCGACGATGCACACCTTCGTCGAGAGCGTCAAGGACGTCTACACCAGCCAGGGCGTCGACCTGAACGACAAGCACATTGAGGTGCTCGCACGTCAGATGCTGCGTCGCGTTCAGATCACCAACCCCGGCGACTCCAAGTACCTGCTTGGTCAGTACGTCGATCGCTACGAGTTCGCCGACGAGGTCGAGCGCGTTGCCCGTCTGGGCGGTCAGGCTCCTGTGGCCGAGCCCGTCATCTTGGGTACGCTCAAGGTCGCGTCCAACATCGACTCCTGGCTGTCGAGCGCTTCGTTCATCCGTACCGCTGGCGTCCTTACCGAGGCTGCCATTGAGGGCAAGGTCGATCACCTGCTCGACCTTAAGTCCAACGTCATCGTCGGTAAGAAGATCCCGGCTGGTACCGGCCTCAAGCCGTACGCCAACGCCAAGCTGACGTATCGCACGGCCGACGGCTATGTCGACATTGACGGCCCGGCTTCGCCCAACGCCAAGTCGCTGCCCGAGTGGGCTCCGGTTGAGCTCAAGGACCTGGACGAGCAGCTCCCGCAGCAGCTCGACTGGGCCGGCTACGACGAGTTCGGTGGTGCTGACGGTTCGTTCACCCGCAACGGCCACACCATCTCCGCCGAGAAGGCTCGCCTGTACCTGTTCGACGACCTGGGCGTGTCGCAGCGCTGGACCAACAAGTTCAGCGAGGTCGGCATCGAGACGGTCGGCGACCTGGTTGGCAAGTCCGAGGAGGATCTGCTGCGCATCGATGGCATCGGTGCCAAGGCGATCGAGGAGCTCCGTGACGGCCTGGAGGCCCACGACCTGCTCTACATCCTCGAGAACAACGACGACGTTGCCGACGAGGAAGACCTCTCGCAGCTGCTGCAGATGGTCTTTAGCCCCGACGGTCCGGACGATATCCTGCTGGGTACCTCCGCTCCGACGCATCACGCCGACGCCGACGAGGAGCTCCTGGGCGCCCCGATCGACGACAAGAAGGCTCCCGCCAACGGTGCCATCAACGAGGACATGGCTTCCCTCGACGAGCTACTCAACCAGCTCGTAGACACCGACGACGCCGAAGAGGCCAAGGACAACGACGAGGAGTAACTAGTTCCGCCGTTCTAACGAACGGCGGCGACCTCCGTCGCTGCGCGGCCCCCAGAGCTACAATCTGTCATTCAAAAGGCAGGGCATGACCAAAAGGTCAATGCCCTGCCTTTTTCATGCCACCTTGTACGCTCTGGGGGCCGCTCGCTTGCGTATGCTCAACCTGTTGCGTTCCGTTGATCCCTTGCCAAAAAGGGACAGGTTTATTTTGGTCGGTTTTTCATGCTTGAATTTGAAACATTTCGCCCGACAAGAGCGTATCTATGGTGAGGGCCTCATCGAGAACCATTAATGTCACCGGGAGGTGATTATGGAAGAACAAGCTTTTAGACAGGCGGTCGAAGACCACCGGGATGTCGTGTTTCGGATCGCATTGACGTATCTGCGTGATCGCGCTGACGCCGACGATGTCGCTCAAGACGTCTTTCTTAAGTTGCTCAAAAGCGACGCGCAATTTGAAAACTGGGAGCATCTTCGTCGATGGCTTATCCGGGTCACGATCAATGAATGTAAATCTCTCTTTCGAAAGCCGTGGAGGCGCGTGGAGGATATTGAGAATCTGGCCGATTCGCTTTCGACAGCGCAGGATGAGACCAAGGCCGTCCTGTCAGATGTCATGCGGCTTCCGGAACGATTCCGTATTCCTATCGTGCTCTATTACTATCTGGGCTTCTCGACTTCAGAAATTGCCGAGTTACTGCATGTGCCAGCCGCGACCGTTCGAACGCGTTTAGCTCGCGGCAGATCGAAGCTCAAGTTCATCCTAGAGGAGGGCGACCGTGAAATCCAACCAGATCAAGCAGGCCTTCGAGTCCGTCCAAGCCGATAGCGATCTTGCTGACCGTGTTCTTTATGCCGCTGCTGGCGAGCCGCTTCGCCGAAAGGGTCACGCGAAGCCTCTGTATGTTGCCGTAATCGGATGTCTTGCCGGAGTGCTGGCGACCGGAGGGGTCGCCTACGCTGTTGTCAATTCCAGTTATTTTGCCTCTGCCTGGGGAAACCATGGCAACGGAGAGTCCGTTACCTGGACAAATGGCGGCTCGTCGGGGACGAAATATACCTACACCAGAGAGTTTGGTGATGGTATCGCGCCCCAAAGCCTGGAGGGTGCAGTCCAGAAGGTCAATCTGTCCGTCGAGGGCAACGGCTATACGCTCGACATTCATGAGATGGCAATCGACGAGAACGGTTGCGGTGCTGTGACGTTTACATTGTCCAATCCGAATGGCGTTAACTACTACAAGCCAGCGGCAGAGCTTGGCGAACTTGTTCTCTATGGTGAAGAAGAAGGGGGCGTCAGTACACCCAGCATGAACTTCGGCGAGGAATGGGCTGATACACGCTGCACCATTGATAAAGACACATCAAGCGACACGGTCATTAACGGCACGATGTACTTTGCATCTTGGAATCGCGATCGAGATTTACGACATGCGGTCACCTGGAATATCAGTTGGACGGAGGGCAAAGGTGAGGATGCGAAGGTGATCGAGGTATCGACGCCAGAGTTTAACGTCGGAGCGCACGTCGATACAAAAGAACTCCGCTCCGATGACTCGCCTCTCGAGATCAGTCCGTTTTCCATCCAGACGCACATCGATGATCTGGGCTATGAAGCAGCTGATCATAAACTGACCGTCACCTACAAGGATGGGTCAGAGCAGATTATCGAAGATGACGACGCAGGGGCGTACAATTTCTATGTTTCGATGGGACGCAATAGCGGAGAGAACATTTGGGTGCCAACGAAGTTGATTGATGTCGACCAAGTGGTTTCAGTAACGCTCGAAGGCACACGCTGCACTTCAACAGGGGGCGCCGAAACGTCGGAACCCTTTACCATCGTCTATTCGTAAGATTTGGGGCCGCTTTCTACTAGGGGAAGCGGCCTTCTTTGCGGTAAATGGGCGGTTAGACCGCACGATATTCGCCTGCATTCCTGAAGTATGCGGCAAAATCTTGATGGGTCGACCACACCGTATATGCTCAAGCGCTCTACCTGCGGGTTTATTATCGCAAAACCCCGGTGCGCTCGGCGGGTCCAGAATTTGCCGCATACTTCCGAAAGCGCCGCCGATTTCCATGCGACAGGTGAGAGCAGATCACCGTTGGAGCGCGACGTTTCCCCAGATAAAACCGACCAAAATAAACCTGTCCCTTTTTGGCGGGTAACGTTGCCCCGACGAGCACGTCGGATTTCCGGCCCGGGCGGCCCGCCGTTTAAGTTTGTCGCGAGTTCCGCACGCAAAGGAAAGCACTTAATGTGCTTTCCGTCTTGCGCAGGACTGTAGAGCGGCAAACTTAAACAGCGGGCCGCCCGGACCGGGAATCCGCCCCCGCGCACAGGCGGGGATTCCTTTTGTGTAGGCTTTGCGGAAATGTGCTGATTTTAGGATACGCCCGGCGGCGTGGTCTGTTGACGGCACAGCTAACGCCACGTATCCTATCGAAATGCGTGTTTCGTAGGGGGATGCTGACCCCTCGATTCAAGCCGTTGCACTTTACAGAAAGCTGGAATCATTCGAGAAGGAGTACGCTTTGCCTACTATTAACCAGCTGGTTCGCCAGGGCCGTCGTTCCGTGCCCAAGAAGTCCAAGAACGCTGCTCTGCAGCACAACTCCCAGAAGCGCGGCGTGTGCACCCGCGTCTTCACCACGAGCCCCAAGAAGCCGAACTCGGCTCTTCGTAAGGTTGCCCGTGTTCGCCTTGTCAACGGCATCGAAGTTACCGCTTACATCCCGGGTGAGGGCCACAACCTGCAGGAGCACTCCATCGTGCTCGTCCGCGGCGGTCGTGTCCGTGACCTCCCTGGTGTCCGTTATCACGTCATCCGTGGCGCCTACGACGCTGCTCCGGTCCAGAACCGTATGCAGGCCCGTTCCAAGTACGGTGCTAAGCGCCCCAAGGCTAAATAAGCCAGATAACGTTTTGATACTTTCGCCGTGTGCCGTCTTGAGCGCCGCACGGTAGACACTTAAGGAGATTTCACATGCCGCGTCGTGCAGCAGCTAATCGTCGTGAGGTTCAGCCTGACGCCGTTTACAACAACCGCCTGGTGACTCAGCTCATCAACAAGGTCCTTCTTGACGGCAAGAAGGCCACCGCTGAGCGCATCGTTTACACCGCTTTCGAGATCGTTGCCGAGAAGTCCGAGGGTGGCGACGCTCTCGCTACCTTCAAGAAGGCTATGGACAACGTCAAGCCCACGCTCGAGGTTAAGCCCAAGCGTGTCGGTGGCGCTACCTATCAGGTCCCGATGGAGGTCAACTCCCGTCGTTCCACCGCTCTGGGTATCCGCTGGATCGTCAACTTCTCCCGCGCTCGCAAGGAGAAGACCATGGCCGAGCGTCTCGCCAACGAGATCCTCGACGCCTCCAACGGCCTGGGCGCTTCCGTCAAGAAGCGTGAGGACGTCTTCAAGATGGCCGAGGCCAACCGCGCGTTCTCTCACTATCGTTGGTAAGTTAAGGTAAGGAACTAACATGGCTAAGCCTAAGTACAAGCTTTCCGATACCCGTAACATCGGCATCATGGCTCACATCGATGCCGGTAAGACCACCACGACCGAGCGTATTCTTTACTACACCGGTAAGACCCACAAGATCGGTGAGGTCCATGAGGGCGCTGCCACCATGGACTGGATGGTTCAGGAGCAGGAGCGCGGCGTAACCATTACCTCCGCTGCCACTACGTGCTTCTGGAACAAGGACGGTAAGGACTACCGCATCCAGATCATCGACACCCCGGGCCACGTTGACTTCACCGCCGAGGTCGAGCGCTGCCTGCGCGTCCTCGATGGCGCTGTCGCCGTTTTCGACGCCGTTGCCGGCGTCCAGCCCCAGTCTGAGACCGTTTGGCGTCAGGCTTCTACCTTCAACGTCCCCCGCATCGCCTTCATCAACAAGTATGACCGCGTGGGTGCTGACTTCTTCAACGCTATCGAGACCATGAAGGATCGTCTCGACGCTAACGCCGTGGCCGCTCAGGTCCCGATGGGCGCCGAGGACAACTTCTGGGGCGTCATTGACCTGGTCACCATGACTGCATGGGACTTCAAGGCCGACGAGAAGGGCATGACCTACCCCGAGCCGATGGACGAGATCCCGGCTGAGTTTGCCGACATCGCTGCCACCAAGCGCGAGGAGCTCCTCGACGCTGCTGCCAGCTTTGACGACGAGCTCATGGAGAAGATCCTCATGGAGGAGGACTTCACCGTCGAGGAGCTCAAGGCTGCTCTGCGTAAGGGCGTTCTGGCCAACGAGCTCAACCTCGTCTTCGTGGGCTCCGCCTACAAGAACAAGGGCGTCCAGGAGCTGCTCGACGCTGTCGTCGACTACCTGCCCAGCCCGCTCGACGTTGAGGCCGTCACCGGTACCGATCCGGACACCGGCGAGGAGATCCAGCGTCATCCTTCCTTCGACGAGCCCTTCTCCGGCCTGGTCTTCAAGATCATGACCGACCCGTTCGTCGGTAAGCTCACCTACGTCCGCGTTTACTCCGGCCGCGCCGAGTCCGGCTCCTACGTTGTCAACGCTTCCAACGGTCAGCGCGAGCGCCTCGGCCGCATCCTCGAGATGAACGCCGCCGAGCGCATCGACCGTGACGACGCTGCCGCCGGCGACATCGTCGCTTGCGTCGGATTCAAGAACTCCACCACCGGTGACACCCTGTGCGCCGAGGGCAAGGAGATCGTCCTCGAGAAGATCGAGTTCGCTAAGCCCGTTATCGACGTTGCCATCGAGCCCAAGACCAAGGCCGAGCAGGACAAGATGTCCCTGGCTCTGACCAAGCTCGCCGAGGAGGACCCGACCTTCCAGGTGTCCACCAACCACGAGACCGGCCAGACCATCATCGCCGGCATGGGCGAGCTGCACCTCGAGATTATCGTCGACCGTCTGCTCCGCGAGTTCAAGGTTGACGCTAACGTTGGTAAGCCCCAGGTTGCCTACCGCGAGACCGCTGGTCACGACGTCGAGAAGGCTGAGGGCAAGTTCGTCCGTCAGTCCGGTGGTCGCGGTCAGTACGGCCACGCCGTCATCAAGCTCGAGAAGATGGAGGAGGGCTTCGGCTACGAGTTCGTCAACGCTATCGTCGGCGGCGTCGTGCCCAAGGAGTACATCCCGTCCATCGACAAGGGCATCCAGGAGGCCCTGAACACCGGTGTTATCGCCGGCTTCCCGGTCCTCGACGTCAAGGTCACCCTGTTCGACGGTTCTTACCACGAGGTCGACTCCTCCGAGGCCGCCTTCAAGATCGCCGGTTCCATGGCTATCAAGGACGCCCTCAAGAAGTCCGATCCGCAGCTGCTCGAGCCGATCATGGCTGTCGAGGTCGAGACCCCCGAGCAGTACATGGGCGACGTTATGGGCAACCTCTCCGGTCGCCGCGGCAAGATCGAGGGCATGGAGGATCGCAAGAACAGCAAGCTCATCCGTGCCAAGGTGCCGCTGGGCGAGATGTTCGGTTACGCTACCGACCTTCGCTCCCAGACCCAGGGCCGTGCATCCTACACGATGCAGTTCGACTCTTATGAGCCGGCGCCCAAGTCCATCGTGGACGAGGTCATGAGCAAGAACGCCTAAGTTCGAGCTCCCTGTTACGTAATCCGCGAGAACATCTCTCGCACTCTTTGGAGGTTTAAGTTGGCTACCCAGAAGATCCGCATTCGCCTCAAGGGCTATGATCACGAGGTCGTCGATCAGTCCGCGAAGCTCATCGTTGAGACCGCTCAGAAGACCGGCGCTCGCGTTTCCGGTCCTGTCCCCCTGCCCACCGAGCGCAACCTGTACACGGTTATCCGCTCGCCGCACGTGAACAAGGACTCCCGTGAGCAGTTCGAGATGCGCACCCACAAGCGCCTCATCGACATCCTCGACCCCACCTCGGGCACCGTTGATTCGCTCATGCGTCTCGACCTTCCCGCTGGCGTCGACATCGACATCAAGCTCTAAGCGATATCGCTCATAGCTTACAGAGCCCCGCTACCATTACGGTAGCGGGGCTCTTTTGTTTTGAATGATGGTTTGGACTGCCGGGTATTGCTGCCGAGTAGGTGGCTGCGGCGCCCTATTCGCTCAAGGGGCGCAGCGATGCCTCCTCAAAATGGAAGGATCGCACGCCGCCTTCCGTTTCGATACACGCGCGACCAAAGGCATCGACGGTTTTAAAGATGCCGCGTGCCAGCTCGTCACCGGCAGGGGAACGGGCGATAACGTGCTCCCCAATCCAATTGAGGTGAGCGACATATTCGCCGTGGACGGGCGCGAGTGGTCCGGCGTTATCTTCCATGGCGTTGAGACGCTCTGCCCACGCGTTCACAGCGTTTACGACGGTGTGATAGACCTCCTTGAGTAACACATCGACGGCGGGAACGTTCTCGTTGAGATCCGAGAGACCGATTGCCGGCAGGCCGCCATCGGGAACCTCCGAGGGCACATAGTTCACATTGACGCCAATGCCGCAGACGGCGAAAGGTTTGCCGTCGTTATCGCGTGCGGCCTCGACCAGAATGCCGCCGAGCTTGCGCCCTCGCGCGACCAGATCGTTGGGCCATTTGAGGTCAATCTCGTTTGCAAGGCCCTGCATTTCGAGCGCCTCGAGCACCGCTAGGCCGCTGACGGCGGCAAGACCAGAGTACTTTGCAGGATTAACGCATGGGCGCAGAACAATCGAAAGCAATAGGTTGCCGGCGGTTGAATCCCACTTGTGGCCGCGCCGGCCGCGTCCTGCTGTCTGAGCCCGGGCGGCAAGTCCTGTGCCGTGCGGCGCTCCCTGTTTTCCTGCTTCGAGCAGGTCATCGTTGGTCGATCCGGTTACGTCGACCACCGTTAAACGAGAATCCATAACAGCTGCTACCTCCTAAGGTAATAAGGCAATCGCGTAATGGTGTCGAGAGATAGACACAATGTGAAGCCTTTGTCGCATTTGAACAATTTAATGTTAACACGTCAACAACGACTGAAATGCGTTATCCTCTCTTGGTCGATGTAAACACGTCAACAACTCAAAGGAGGTTAGTGATGGGTTTCACGATTCTTGGAACAGGCTCGGCGCTTCCTAAGCGCAGTGTTTCCAATGACGAGCTGTCTGAGTTCCTCGATACCTCGGATGAGTGGATTTTTACCCGCACAGGTATCAAGAGCCGCCACGTCTGCTCCACCGAGTCACTTGACGACCTCGCCGTAGCGGCGAGCGAGCGGGCACTCCAGGTGTCCGGAATCGACGCGAGCCAGCTGGATCTGATCGTCTGCTCGACGACAACGGGTGACCACCTTGTTCCCGCCGAGGCATGTGCCGTTGCCGTGCGTCTGGGCGCGACGTGCCCTGCCTTCGATGTCTCGGCGGCCTGCGCCGGCTTCGTATTTGCGCTCGATGTCGCCGAGGGCTATATCGCCCGAGGACGAGCCAAGCATGTGCTTGTCGTTGCTGCCGAGCAGATGACGCGCGCGCTTGACTGGACAGATCGCGCCACGTGCGTGCTCTTTGGTGACGGCGCGGGTGCTGCAGTGATAGAAGCTGGGGGAGACAGCCCCCTTGCCGTCGAGCTTTCGACGGCGCCCGACGTCGAGACGTTGCGCGTTCCCGGTCTGATCGGCACCTCGCCGTTTAAGGACTCCGCTGATAGTGAGAGCGTGCTGTCCATGAATGGCCGCCGCGTGTTCAAGTTCGGCGTCAACGCCATCTGCGACACGGTCCATAAGCTTGCGATCGATGCGGGCATTTCGGTCGAAGACATCGATCATTTTGTATTCCATCAGGCTAACGAACGAATCCTGAGTCAGGCGGTCAAGCGCCTCGGCGTGCCAGACGAGCGCGTGGTTCGAACGCTGCGCGAGACCGGCAACATTTCGAGCGCCTGCATTCCCTTTGCGCTTGACCGGCTGGCACGTACCGACGCACTGACTGCGGGCGACACCGTCGCCCTCGTTGGATTTGGCGCCGGTTTGGATATAGGTGGCTATTTACTTCGCTGGAAGTAGTCGCACATAGGAAATAAAAACGCCCCTAGGGCACAAACAAAGGAGAACTACCATGGCAGATCAGAAGACCTTCGAGCGCGTTTGCGACGTTATCCGCGAGACCGCTGGCCTTGACGACGTCGAGATGAAGCCCGAGTCCACGCTCGAGGAGATTGGCCTCGACAGCCTGGGCACCGTCGAGATCCTCGTCGCCGTCGAGGACGAGTTTGGCATTGAGCTCGATACCGAGGAGAACCCCAAGACGGTCGGCGAGTTCGCCGATACGGTCGAGGCGGCATTGGAGAAGTAGAGATGCTCAAGACTCCTCTCTGCGAGCTGCTCGGCATCGAAAAGCCCGTGTTCCAGGGCGGCATGGCCTGGATTGCCGATGCCTCGCTGGCATCGGCCGTGTCCGAGGCCGGCGGGTTGGGAATCATCGCGGCCATGAATGCCGACGCCAACTGGCTGCGCGATCAGATTCACGTGCTGCGCACCAAGACGGATAAGCCCTTTGGTGTGAACGTCATGCTTATGAGCCCGTTTGCCGACCAGGTCGCGCAGGTTGTGATTGACGAGCAGGTGCCGGTCGTCGTGACGGGTGCCGGCAATCCCACCAAGTACATGAAGGCATGGAACGACGCCGGCATCAAGGTCATCCCGGTCGTTGCCTCGGTGGCACTGGCGCGTCTCGTGGCGCGTCGCGGGGCCACCGCCGTGGTTGCCGAAGGCACCGAATCGGGTGGACATATTGGCGAGACATCGACGATGGCGCTCGTTCCGCAGGTTGTCGACGCGGTCAATGTCCCCGTTGTGGCAGCTGGCGGTATCGCCGACGGTCGCGGCGTGGCAGCGGCCTTTATGCTTGGCGCCGCTGGCGTCCAGGTGGGAACACGTTTTCTCGTTGCCGATGAGTGTACCGTCTCCGAACAATACAAAGAGCTGGTGCTCAAGGCGGGAGACACCTCGACGCGCGCGACCGGCCGTTCGATGGGACATCCGGTGCGTGCGCTCAAGAACCCCTTTACCAATGCCTACGCCAAAAGTGAGGCGGCGGGCGCAAGTGCCGAGGAGCTCGGGGCCATGGGTACGGGCGCCCTTCGCAAGGCCGCCAAGGACGGCAATTACGAAGAGGGTTCGTTTTTGTGTGGGCAGATTGCCGGCATGGTCAACGAGCGCCAAAGCGCACGTGAAATCGTTGACGACCTGGTCGATGGTGCCGAGCGCGTTCTGAAGGGTGCGTCCACATGGGTAGCGTAGCGTTTCTGTTTGCCGGCCAGGGCGCCCAGCACCCCGCGATGGGCGTTGACCTCATCGAAGCATCGCCGGCGGCTGCCGAGGTGTTCGCCATTGCCGACGAGGTGCGCCCGGGGACCAGCGAGCAGTGCCGGAGCGCCTCCAAGGAGGAGCTCTCGCAGACCGAGAACACGCAGCCGTGCGTGTTCGTTCACGACCTGGCAGCGGCTACCGCCCTGCGTGAGCGCGGCGTGGTGCCTGCCGCCTGTGCGGGTTTTTCGCTTGGCGAGGTCGCCGCGCTCACCTTTGCGGGGGCATTCGATACGCGAGCGGGTTTTGAGCTCGTGTGTGAGCGCGCGGCATTGATGGCAGCGGCTGCCGAGCGCCATCCGGGCGGCATGCGCGCCGTCATCAAGCTCGATGCAGCGCAAGTCGAGAACCTGGCTGCGCAAGCCGGCGAGGACTGCTGGCCGGTCAACTACAACAGCCCGCAGCAGACGGTTGTGGCCGGAGCGCCCGAGGCGCTGCAGGAGCTCGACGTCCTGGTAAAAGAGGCTGGCGGCCGCGCTATGAAAGTCGCGGTGTCGGGTGCATTCCATAGCCCCTATATGGCCGAGGCGACTTGTGGCCTTGCTGCATATATCGAGGCCGGTCACACGCCGTCCCCGTTGCTCATTCCTGTTATGGCAAATATGACGGCGGCGCCCTACCCGGCGGACCCGCGAGCAGCATCGGATGTCTTGGCCAACCAGGTGAGCCATGCCGTGCGCTGGGTCGAAACGCTGCATGCTCTGCAGGATCAAGGCATCGACACGTTTATTGAGGTTGGCCCTGGCAAAACGCTGTCGGGCCTGGTCAAGCGTACGCTGAGCGACGTTCGCGTGTATTCGTGCGAAACGGCCGAGCAGGTCGCAGCTATTGCCGACGAGCTCGCA
Source organism: Collinsella sp. TM06-3 (assembly GCF_003436395.1). Classification (NCBI taxonomy): domain Bacteria; kingdom Bacillati; phylum Actinomycetota; class Coriobacteriia; order Coriobacteriales; family Coriobacteriaceae; genus Collinsella; species Collinsella sp. TM06-3. The sequence goes on from NZ_QSPG01000002.1 coordinate 68,470, forward strand.
TAGTCCACAGGGCTATAACCCGAAAGGAATGACATGGGCAACTTGAACAACGGCACGCTCGAGCGCAACGACTTACGTCGCGTGGCACTGGTTACGGGCGGCTCGCGCGGTATCGGCCGCGCCTGCGCTGTCGGTCTGGCGGAGGACGGCTTTGATATCGCCGTCGTCTATGCCGGTAGCGTCGATGCGGCGCGCGAGACGTGCGAATCCTGCGAGGCCGCTGGCGCCACGGCGCGCGCGTATCAATGCGATGTGGCCGACCCCGATGCCGTCAACGCCTGCGTGGAAGCGATTCTCAATGACTTTGGCTCCATTTGGGCGCTCGTCAACAACGCCGGCATCACGCGCGACGGCCTGCTCATGCGTATGGGCGACGATGCCTTCGACCGCGTGCTCGATGTCAATCTCAAGGGCACGTTCAATACGACGCGCGCGCTCACCAAGACCTTTATGCGCCAGCGCGGCGGTTGCGTCGTCAACATGAGCTCGGTTGTGGGCCTGATGGGCAATGCCGGGCAGGCCAACTACGCTGCCTCCAAGGCGGGCGTTATCGGCCTGACTAAGGCGGTAGCGCGCGAGCTTGCGCCCCGCGGCGTACGAGTGAACGCGGTCGCCCCCGGGTTTGTCGAGACAGATATGACGGCAAAACTCTCAGAGAAGGTTCGCGCGGCAACCGAGGAGCAGATTCCCCTAAAGCGCATGGCGCGCCCCGAGGAAGTGGCCGGCGTGGTGCGCTTTTTGGCGAGCGATGCGGCCGCTTACATTACGGGCGAAGTCATACGCGTCGACGGCGGAATGGCGATATAGAAAGCAAGCCGGTTAAGCGGCTTGGATGAGGAGACCATGATGGAACAGAGAGTTGCAATCACCGGCATCGGTGCCGTATCGCCGCTCGGCAATACCGCGCTTGCCACCTGGGCGGCCATGTGCGCCGGCACGTGCGGTATCGGCCCGATCACGCACTTCGATACCGATGCGTTCGCCGTTAAAGTGGCGGCCGAGGTCAAGGGCTTTGACGGCAACGAGTACTTTGGCAAGCATGACGCCAAGCATCTCGACCCCTGTGTTCAGTTTGCGATGGCGGCGTCGGACGAGGCCATGCACGATGCGGGCCTCGATGTTGAGGGCGCGGTCGATCGCGATCGCCTGGGTGTCTATGTGGGCTCGGGCGTGGGCGGCATGCAGACGCTTGTCGACAACGTTCACACGATTGCCGATCGCGGGCCTCGTCGCGCATCGCCCTACATGATTGCGATGATGATTCCCAACATGGCTTCGGGCAACATTGCGATTCGCCATAAGGCAAAAGGCCCGACCCTGCCCGTGGTGACCGCGTGCGCGACTTCTGCCCATGCGGTGGGCGAGGCGTTCCGCGCCATCAAGCACGGCTATGCCGATGCAATCCTGGCCGGCGGCGCCGAGGCCGCCATTATCCCCGATGCCGTTGCGGGCTTTACGTCCTGCCGCGCATTGACCACCAACCCCGATCCCGCGACGGCCTGCCGCCCGTTCGATGCAGACCGCGACGGTTTTGTGATGGGCGAGGGCGCCTGCGTGCTCGTGCTCGAGGGTATGGAGCACGCACAGGCCCGCGGTGCGCACATTTACGCAGAGGTCGTGGGCTACGGCAACACCGATGACGCCTACCACATCACGAGTCCCGACCCGGACGCGGCAGGTATCGCCCGTGCGATATCGCTGGCGGTGGCCGAGGGCGACGTTAAGCCTTCTGAGGGCCTCTACATCAACGCTCACGGCACCTCGACCAAACTCAACGATTCGTCCGAGACGGCGGGCATCAAACGAGCGCTCGGCGAGGACGCGGCGCGCGCCGCACATGTCTCGTCGACCAAGTCGATGACCGGCCACATGATCGGTGCCACGGGCGCCATCGAGGTCATGGCCTGTGCCATGGCGCTCGAGCAGGGTGTGGTGCCGCCGACCATTAACTACCACACGCCCGATCCCGCCTGCGATCTTGACTACACGCCCAATCGCGCGGTTCGCGCCGACCTTACCTGGGCGCTTTCGACCAATCTGGGCTTTGGCGGACACAATGCCGCCATCGCGCTGCGTAGATATGCAAGGAGCTAGAGCATGGATTCCAAAAGACTTGCCGAGATAGCCGATGTGATGGAGGACCGCGGCCTTACGCGCGTGCGCGTGGAGGAGCCCGATGGCACCGCGGTCGAGCTCGAGCGCGCGAGTGCAGCGCAGCCGGTTGCCGTGCCCATGCCTATGCCGAGTGCCGTGACTGCTCCGGCGGTGGCTCCTGTCGCCGTGCCTGCCGCCGCACCGGAGCCCGCCGCGCAGGCGCCTGCCGCCGCACCGGAGCCCAAGGGCACCGAGGTGACCGCTCCCATGGTCGGCGTTTTCTATGCTGCCCCGGCGCCGGGCGACGAGCCGTTTGTGCACGTGGGCTCCAAGGTCAAGGCCGGCGAGACCCTCTGCATCATCGAGGCCATGAAGGTTCTCAACGAGGTGACGGCAGAGGCGGATGGCGAGGTGCTCGAGATCTGCGTGGCCGACGGCGACCTCGTGGAGTTCGGCAGCTGCCTCATGAGGATCGGATAGGTGATATCCATGAACAAAGAAGAGCTCAAGAAGCTGTTACCGCATCGCGAGCCGATGCTTTTGCTCGACGAGGCCGAGCTGGTGGGCGACGAGGCCCACGGCAAGATCACGATCACGGGCGACGAGTACTTTTTGCAGGGGCATTTTCCGGGAAACCCGGTGGTCCCCGGCGTGATCCAATGCGAGATGCTCGCCCAGAACTGCTGCGTGCTGCTGATGGGCGATGAGGAGGCGCGCGGCGCGACGCCGTTCTACACGAGTCTGGACAAGGTGCGCTTTAAGCGTCCGGTGCGCCCGGGCGACACGGTGGACCTGGTGTGCTCCATCACGCGAGCGCGCGGGCCGTTCCGCTTTGCGACGGGTACTGCGAGCGTCAACGGTGAGGTTTGCTGCCGCGCCGATATGTCCTTTGCACTCATGCACGAAAGTTAAGGAAGTCTTCATGTTCGACAAAGTGCTCATCGCCAACCGCGGCGAAGTCGCGGTCCGTGTTATCCGCGCGTGCCGCGATATGGGCATCAAGACCGTCGCCGTCTACTCCACGGCCGATGCGGACGCGCTGCACGTGCAACTTGCCGACGAGGCGTATTGTATCGGCGGCCCGCGTCTTGCCGAGAGCTACCTCAACGACGATGCCGTGCTCACCTGTGCCGTAAAGTCGGGAGCTAAGGCAATTCATCCCGGCTATGGCTTTTTCTCCGAGAAGGCGAGCTTCGTGCGCGACTGCGACAAGTATGGCCTGGCGTTTGTCGGCCCCTCGGCCGAGGTGATCGACAACATGGGCGACAAGGACGCCGCACGTCGAACGGCTGCCGCGGCGGGCGTGCCCATCGTGCCGGGCTGCGATTTGCTCAAAAGCCCCGAGGAGGCAACGGCCGAGGCCGAGCGCATCGGCTGCCCCATGCTTATTAAGGCGCGTGCAGGCGGTGGCGGTCGCGGCATTCGTAAGGTCGAGCGCGTGGAAGATGCGGCAAAGGCGTTCATTGAGGCGCGTGCCGAGGGAGAGGCCGTTTTTGGCGATGGCGAGTGCTACATGGAGAAGTTCGTCGCGCCGGCGCACCACGTTGAGGTGCAGATTATGGCCGATAAGCAGGGCCATGTGTTTTCGCTCGGCGAGCGCGAGTGCTCGGTGCAGCGCCGCAACCAAAAGCTGATCGAGGAGAGCCCCGCGCCGTGCCTCGACGGACACGACGACATTCGTGCCCGTATGCACAAGGCCGCGCGCGACCTGGCTCGTGCCGTCGGCTACGAAGGAGCCGGTACCATCGAGTTCCTGTATTCGGACGACGGCAATTTCTACTTTATGGAAATGAACACGCGCTTGCAGGTGGAGCATCCGGTTACGGAGTTTGTGACCGATACCGACTTGGTCAAGTGGCAGCTGCGCGTGGCGGCCGGCCAGCTTCTGCCCTTTGAGCAGGAGGACGTTCCGGTCCGCAACCACGCCATGGAGTGCCGCATCAATGCCGAAACGCCGGACTTTCTGCCGTCATGCGGAACGGTCACCGCGTTGCGTGTGCCGGGTGGTCCGCGCGTGCGCTGGGATTCCGCCATGTTTACCGGTGCGAACGTTCCGCCGTACTACGACTCCATGCTCGGCAAGCTCATCGTGTGTGCGCCCACGCGCGACGGCGCCATTCGCAAGATGCGCTCGGCCCTGGGCGAGCTCGTGATTGAGGGCGTGAGCGAAAACAGCGAGCTTCAGCTCGACGTGCTGGCAAACGATGAGTTCTTGTCGGGCATGTATCACACCGATCTGATGGGGCATCTCTATGCTGATGAATAGAAAAGCGAAGACGGTCAATGTCCTTGAGGGGCCAATAACCGAGTCGTGCGCCGAGTTTCCCGCGCGCCACGTGTTTATCAAGTGCCCGGAGTGCCGCCGTGTGATCGATGAGGCACGTCTACACGACAACCTCGAGGTCTGCCCTCGTTGCGGCAAACACTTTCGCGTGAGCGGTCGCGCGCGCATGCGCATGACGGTCGACGAGGGCACGTTTGAGGAATGGGATGCCAATCTGGCGTCGGAGGACTTCCTTTCGTTTCCCGGCTATGCCGATAAGCTCAAGGGCGCGCTCGAGCGTTCGGGCGAGCGCGATGCCGTTGTGTGCGGCAGGGGCAAAATCTGCGGTTGCGATACGGCACTCTTCTTTATGGACGCCAACTTTATGATGGGCTCGATGGGCTCCGTGGTGGGCGAGAAGATCTGTCGCGCATTTGAGCGTGCGACCGAGCTGGGATTGCCAGTTGTCGGCTTTACCGTTTCGGGCGGTGCACGCATGCAAGAGGGCGTGACATCGCTTATGCAGATGGCCAAGATTTCCGCGGCGGTTAGGCGCCACAGCGAGGCGGGCGGCCTGTATATCACGGTACTCACCGACCCCACGACCGGAGGCGTAACCGCGAGCTTTGCCATGGAGGGCGACATTATCCTGGCCGAGCCCGATGCCCTGACGGCATTTGCCGGCCCGCGCGTGATCGAGCAGAACATGCACAAGCGCCTGCCCAAGGGATTCCAGCGCTCCGAGTTTTTGCTGGAGCACGGCTTTTGCGATGCCGTTGTTCCGCGTGGCGAGATTGCGCTCACAGTGGGAGAGCTGCTGGCGCTGCACGAAGGACACGCGCCCGGTCTGGGGGCACCGCACGAGATCGTGCATACGGGTCGCCGCGGCAAAAAGCTGGGACACTTGTTTAAGCGCTCGACGGCACCAAAAACCGCGCTCGAGATTGTCAAGCAGACCCGCTCGGCAGATCGCGCCACGGCGGGTGAGATGATCTCACTGGGCCTGGATGGATTTGTGGAGCTGCACGGCGACCGTTACTTTGGAGACGACGCCGCTGTGGTGGCCGGTATTGGCTGGAAAAACGGACGCCCCGTAACGGTCATCGCCATCGAGCGCGGCACCACGACCAAAGAGCGTATGCGCCGCAACTTTGGCATGGCGCATCCCGAGGGCTATCGCAAAGCGCGTCGCCTGATGCGCCAGGCCGAAAAGTTTGGTCGACCGGTTCTGTGCCTGGTCGATACTTCGGGTGCGTTTTGCGGCATCGGTGCCGAGGAGCGCGGCCAGGGCGAGGCGATTGCCCAGAATCTCATGGAGATGAGCGGCCTTAAGACGCCGATTGTCTCGGTGGTGACAGGCGAGGGCGGCTCTGGTGGCGCGCTGGCGCTGTCCGTGGCCGACCGCATCCTGATGCTCTCGAGCTCGGCCTATTCGGTCGTGAGCCCCGAGGCCTGTGCGTCGATCCTGTGGAAAGATACCGAGCGTGCGAATGAGGCCGCCGAGGCGCTTAAGCTCACGGCCCCCGATCTGTTGGCGCTCGGCATCATCGACGGCATTGTCGACGATAGGGGCCTGTCACATGAGGAGATCGCCGGTGCCGTCATGTCCTCGGCATTTGATGCCTTCGATACGCTTGGGCGGCTCGACGACGCGACCCTCACAAACCTCCGCTACGAAAAGTACCGCGCAATCGGTCAGTACCGCACGATGTGACAAAGGGACAGTCCGCATGTCACATTGGGAAAGGCGTTCCATGTCACAAGTTTCTAACACCTCTTTTACAACGACGGTCTCATCAAACGCCATGGCCGTGGTGGACTATCTGTCCAAAAGCATGATGTCGGCGCTGCCGTTTATTGTCTGCGCGGCGTTGTTTCGCACCGTCGCCGTCATTATGGGCGAAGGCATGCTGGGTCTGTGGTCTGCAGATTCCGATATCTATCGCCTGCTCTACAGTTGGCTCTATAACGCCGGCTACTACTTTTTGCCCATTTATCTTGGTTGGGCGGCCGCCCGCCAGCTCGGTTGCTCGGAGCAGCTGGGCATGATGCTGGGCGGCGTATTGATTGCGCCCGATCTGCTTAAGCTTGTCGATGTCGCATCGACGACGGCGGCATCGATGACTTCCGTGTATGGTCTGTTTCCCGCGCCGGTCAACGATTACACGACGACTGTTATTCCGGTTCTCATCTCGGTGCCCGTGCTATGGCGAGTGGAGTGTTTCTTTCAGCGCGTTATCCCTCAGGCCGTGGCGTTTTCGTTCGTTCCGTTTGCGACCATGCTCGTTATGGTTCCGGTTTCGCTGTGTATTACGGCGCCGGCGGGCAGCTATCTGGGCATGCTGTTGGGCCAACTTATGTTTATGCTTGGCAATTCCGGTGGCATCGTGTCGCTGCTCACGCTCATGGGGCTTGCCGCGGGTTGGGAGTTTCTTAAGATTGCGGGCGTCAGCAACGTTGTCCTATCGCTTGCGTACGCGCAGTTTATGAGCGTGGGAACGGATTCGTGCATTCTCATTGCCGCGACAATGGCGACGTTCGCCGTTTGGGGCATGCCCTTTGGTGCGTCGCTCCGCGTTGCGGATAAGGATGAGAAGGCGCTCATGCTGGGCTATTCAATCTCGGGCGTGCTTGGCGGCGTAAGCGAGCCGGCGCTGTACGGCTGCGGCTTTAAATATGGCAGGTGCCTGACGTGCATGGCCATTGGCGGCGCCGTCGGAGGCCTTGTTGCAGCCGTGGGCCACGTTACGGCTTATACCATCGGCATGACGAATGTCCTCATGGTCATTGGCTTTGCCACGGGCGGTATTTCGAACCTGCTGTGGTGCTGCGTTGCCGGCGGCACGGCATTTGCGGCGTCTGCGGCGCTGAGCTACTGCTTTGGCGTGGTGCCGACGAAGGGGCGAGCGACGGGGGACGGAGCCGATTCACCCGAAACCTCGAAGAGCGTGGCCGAAGTAAGCGCGTAAACCTGTGCGACACAAGGACGATTCCTTTGCCATATTCCAAGGCCGTGGTCCGTGTGGGTTGCGGCCTTTTTTGTATCTGGGGGACAAAGTGGCTACACTACAATCCGTTTGAACAATAGATATATAGGTAGTACCGTGGGGGCGGATGTAGATGGTCGAGTGGATTGTTAAGCGTGCGCAGGGCGACCGTGCGCGCGTGGGCACGTTGACGGGCGTTGTGTGTATTCTCGCCAATGTGACACTATGTGCTGCGAAGGGCGCAATTGGCGTGGTTTCGGGATCGGTTTCGATCGTGGCGGATGCCATGAACAACCTGTCCGATGCCAGCTCGAATATCGTGAGCGTGCTGGGCTTTAAGCTGGCGAGCAAGCCGGCCGACCCCGAGCATCCTTACGGTCACGGTCGCTACGAGTATCTCTCGGGTCTGGTCGTGGCGGCGCTCGTGCTGCTGATCGGCCTTGAGCTTATCAAGTCCTCGGTTGAGCGCGTCATCCACCCCGAACCTGTCGAGTTCTCGCTTGCCCTGGTGACGGTTCTAGTGCTTTCGATGGTCGTAAAGCTCTGGATGGCGGCCCTCAACCAAAAGCTCGGTGACCGTATTGAGTCCGATACGCTGCATGCGACGGCTCAGGACTCAAAGAACGATGTCCTGGCCACGGGCGCTGTGCTGGCGTGCGCGATTGTTTCCCAGGTGACGCATGTCAATCTTGATGCTTGGGTTGGCCTTGCCGTTGGCGTCTATATTGGCTGGAGCGGCTTTGAGCTTATCCAAGATACGGTGAGCCCCCTTTTGGGCCAGGCACCCGATCCCAAGCTGGTCAAGCACATCCGAGACAAGATCATGAGCTACCCCGGCGTTTTGGGTGTTCATGACCTGATGGTTCACGATTACGGTCCGGGCAGGAAGTTTGCAAGTGCGCACGCCGAGATGGCGGCCGAGGCCAGCCCGCTGGAAAGTCACGACACGCTCGATAACATCGAGCAGTCGTTTAGGGACGAGGACGGCATGATCGTCACGCTCCATTACGATCCCATCGTGACCGACGATTCAAATGTGGCGAGCATGCGCCTGTGCATCAACGCTATGGCCCAGGAGATCGATAGACGCCTTTCGATTCACGATTTGCGTTGCGTGCCGGGCCCCACGCACACCAATGTGATCTTTGACTGCGTGCGACCCTCGGATTTGGACATGGATGCCGATGAGCTCAAACACGCGCTGGCACAACGGGTCGAATCGGAATATCCCAAGTCGATTGCAAAGATTACGATCGACGAAGACTACGTAGGGCATACCCACGAGTAGGGCTGTGCCGGCAAGGTAACTGAAGCAGAAGGGGAGAGCATGAAGCGTCTATATCTACTTCGTCATGGCCAGACGGAATTCAACGTCAAAAAGCTGGTCCAGGGCCGCTGCGATTCACCGTTGACCGACCTGGGCCGTAAACAAGCGGGAATGGCAGCCGCATGGCTCAAGGTCCATGGCGTCGTCCCCGACAAAGTGGTCTCATCGCCCTTAGGCCGAGCCATGGACACGGCAAGTCTCGTCGCATGCGAACTCCTCGGTCCGGATGCAGCAGTCGAGCCCTGCGAAGGCATCATCGAGCGCTGCTACGGAACCTTTGAGGAAGGTCCCCACGACGCATTGCCTACCGACGTATGGGATCCGGGCGAGGACTTGGTTCCCTTCGGAGGAGAAGGAAGCCAGGCGCTGCAAGAGCGCATGGTAGACACCCTCACCAATATCATGGGCGCCGAGGATATCGAAACCCTCCTAGCAGTAAGCCACGGCAGCGCCAGCCGCCAATTCATCAAGGCTGCAGCCCCAGAGGGCTTCGAGCTCCCAGCAAAACTCCCCAACTGCGCCATCATGATCTTCGATTTTGACGAGGAAAAGCCGCAAGCAGAAGGCGAGCCAATGCAGTGTAAGTTCACCCTTCAACAAATAGTGGACCCCCAACAAAGTAATTAGCTGAGCGAGCAGAGTTAAGCAGACATCAACGTGTCGTCTCCCGAGCTTGGCAGAGGGGCGGCGAAATATATTAAGTTTGTCGCGAGTTCCGCACGCAAAGGAAAGCACTTAATGTGCTTTCCGTCTTGCGCAGGACTGTAGAGCAGCAAACTTAATATATTTCGCCGCCCCTCTGCCAAGCCCAGGCGACTCCACGCACTTTACCTGCGTAAACAATGTGAGTGAAATATGAATCTCGATGGATACGCCCGCAGCCGTGTATACTAAACAGCTGTGTGAAACCAGGGGAGTATTCTGGCTGGACAAAATGCCTGCTTAATAGGGTTGTCAGGTAGTCTGGGCGCAATACAAGACTGGGGAGCACGTCGTGTAAGTAGTGGTCCTCTAGGGGCGTACGCTCGGTGGTGTACGCATTGTCCCAAGACCACGCGAGAGTTGGGATCATATCTTGATCAGCATGATTCTCGGCCGCAAGATTGGCATGACCCAGGTTTGGGACGAGGACGACAACGTCGTTCCCGTCACGGTCATCCAGGCTGGCCCCTGCGCTGTCTCGCAGGTTAAAACTCAGGCAACCGACGGCTATGACGCCGTCCAGATCGGTTTCGGCGACATCAAGGCCAAGAACGTGAACAAGCCCATGGCTGGTCACTTCGCTAAGGCTGGCGTCGAGCCTGTCCGTTTCCTTCGTGAGGTCCGCGTCGAGAACGGCGAGGAGCACAAGGTCGGCGAGGTCGTCACCGTCGCTGATTTCGCTGATGTCGAGAAGGTCGACGTCATCGGTACCTCCAAGGGTAAGGGCTTCCAGGGTCGCATCAAGCGCTGGGGTCAGCGCCGCGGTCCTATGACGCATGGTTCTCACTTCCAGCGTCACCCCGGTTCTATCGGTCAGTGCGCCTATCCTGCGCGCGTCCTCAAGGGCGTCAAGATGGCCGGTCACATGGGTAACGAGCGCGTTACCGTCAAGAACCTTTCCGTTGTCCGCATCGATGCCGAGCAGAACCTCATCTTGGTCAAGGGCGCTGTCCCGGGTGCCAAGAATGGTCTCGTCGCCATCCGTATGGCCTAAGGGCCCAGCCCATTTAGCCCAGCGTCATACCAAGGAGAACACTTAAATGGCAAAGTTTGAAGTAAAGAACAGCGAGGGCAAGAAGGTCGCCGAGGCCGAGCTCGCCGCTGAGGTGTACGGCATCGAGCCGAACATCCACGTTATGCACCACATCGTCAAGTGCCAGATGGCCTCTTGGCGTCAGGGCACCCAGTCCGCTAAGGGCCGCTCTGAGGTTTCCGGTGGCGGCAAGAAGCCTTGGCGTCAGAAGGGCACCGGCCGTGCCCGCCAGGGTTCCATCCGTGCTGCCCAGTGGCGTCACGGTGGCGTTGTCTTCGCCCCCAAGCCCCGTTCCTACGCTAAGCGTATGAACAACAAGGAGGTCAAGCTGGCTATGCGCTCTGCGCTGTCCGCCAAGCTGGCCGATGGCGAGCTTGTGCTCGTCGACGACTACGGCTTCGAGAAGCCTTCCACCAAGGCTGCCGTTGCCATGCTCAAGGCTCTCGGCCTTGAGGGCAAGCGTCTGACCATCATCGTTCGCGATGAGGACGTCAACGCCTACCTGTCGTTCCGCAACATTCCCAAGACGTTCATCATCACTGCCGACGAGGCCAACACCTACGATCTCGTCAACAACAACGCCGTGCTGATGCCCGCCGACATCGCCGCTCACTTCGGGGAGGTGCTTGCTTAAATGACCGCCCACGAGATCATCATCCGTCCGATCGTGTCCGAGCGTTCCTTCTCCGGCATGGAGCAGAACAAGTACACGTTCGAGGTCGCCAAGGATGCTAACAAGTATCAGATCAAGGACGCTGTCGAGGAGATCTTCGGCGTCAAGGTCGTTCGCGTGAACACCCTGACGGTCAAGCCCAAGACCAAGCGCGTGCGCTATGTCGCCGGCAAGACCCGTTCTTGGAAGAAGGCCATCGTCACGCTGGCCGAGGGCGACACCATCGAGGTCTTTGGCAACCAGGCCTAAGACTCGCTGCTGTTGAGTGAGCTCATGCCTCCCAAATAGGGGAGGCGAGAGCTCAAGGTTTTGGGCGTATAAAATGGACACGCCCGGAGCCGTGTATACGTCCGGTGTCATCGCACCCGAGGCAGAACCTCGAATCCCTGTCTGCGATGGCTAACGGATTCCTATTGAAAGGGATTGTAATGGCTGTAAAGCACCTTAAGCCGACCTCCGCTGGTAGGCGTTGGCAGACGATCTCCGACTTCTCCGAGATCACCTGCACCAAGCCCGAGAAGTCTCTTCTCGAGCCCCTGCCCAAGAAGGCCGGTCGTAACAACAACGGCCGCATCACCACCCGCCACCAGGGCGGCGGCGTGAAGCGTCGTTACCGCGTGATCGACTTCAAGCGCAACAAGGACGGCGTGCCCGCCAAGGTTGCCACGATCGAGTACGATCCGAACCGTTCCGCTCGCATCGCTCTGCTGCACTACGCTGACGGTGAGAAGCGCTACATCCTGGCCCCCAAGGGCCTCGAGGTCGGTCAGACCATCATGTCCGGTTCTGACGCCGACATCAAGCCGGGCAACGCTCTGCCCCTCGCCGACATCCCCGTCGGTACGCTCATCCACGCCGTCGAGTTCCAGCCGGGCAAGGGCGCTGCTATCGCCCGTTCCGCCGGTAACTCCTGCCAGCTGATGGGTAAGGAGGGCAAGTACGCTATCGTCCGTATGCCTTCCTCCGAGATGCGCCGCATCCTCGTTACCTGCCGCGCCACCGTCGGTGAGGTCGGCAACGCCGATCACTCCAACATCGTCATCGGCAAGGCCGGCCGTAAGCGTCACATGAACGTGCGCCCGACCGTCCGCGGTACCGTCATGAACCCTGTCGACCACCCGCACGGCGGTGGCGAGGGCAAGAACCACACCTCTGGTCGTCCCTCTGTTACCCCCTGGGGTAAGCCGACGAAGGGCCTTCGTACGCGCAAGAAGAAGAAGGTCTCGAACCAGCACATCATTCGTCGCCGTAAGAAGTAATTTCGGATACCGAGTTTTAGGAGAAAGCACTTATGAGCAGAAGTCTCAAAAAGGGCCCGTTCGTGGAGACTCGCCTTCTCTCGCGTATCACCGCGATGAACGAGGCTGGCAAGAAGGACGTCGTGAAGACCTGGTCCCGCGCGTCCACCATCTTCCCCGAGATGGTTGGTCACACCATCGCCGTCCACGACGGCCGCAAGCATGTGCCCGTGTATGTTACCGAGTCCATGGTTGGTCACAAGCTCGGCGAGTTCGCGCCGACTCGTACGTTCCGTGGCCACAAGGCCAAATAGGGGGTTAACCGTAAATGGCAACTAAGTCTATTGAAACTGAGGCCACCGAGGTTCGCGCCGTCGCTAAGTACGTGCGTGTTTCCCCCAGCAAGGCCCGCCTGGTGGTCGATCTGATCCGCCGCAAGCCTGTCGCTCAGGCCTTCGACATCCTCCACTTCTGCGACCGCGCCGTCGCCGTGGATGTCGAGAAGGTTCTCCGTTCCGCCGTTGCGAACGCCGAGAACAACAACGGTCTGCGTGCCGACAACCTGGTTGTCGCCGCTGCCTATGTTGACGAGGGTCCGACGCTTAAGCGCATCCGTCCCCGCGCCATGGGTTCCGCTTCTCGCATTCTGAAGCGTACTTCCCACATCACCGTCGTCGTTGCTCCTCGAAAGGAGGCGTAAAGCTGTATGGGTCAGAAAGTCTACCCCACCGGCTTCCGTCTTGGCATCACCGAGAACTGGCGCTCCCGCTGGTTCGCAGAGAAGGATTACGCTAAGACCCTCGGTAACGATCTCGAGATCCGCAAGTACCTCGAGAAGCGTCTTTCCCGCGCAGCTGTCTCCCGCGTCGAGATCGAGCGCGCTGGCGACAAGGTGAAGGTCATCATCCTCACCGCTCGCCCCGGCGTTGTCATCGGTAAGAAGGGTGCCGAGATCGATACCCTCCGCACCGAGCTCGAGAAGGTCGCTGACGTCTCCAAGGGCCAGCTCTCCGTCGACGTTGTCGAGATCAAGCGCCCCGAGCTCGACGCCAACCTCGTTGCTCAGTCCATCGCTGAGCAGCTCGAGGGCCGCGTTGCCTTCCGTCGCGCTATGCGCAAGGCTGTCCAGTCCGCCCGCAAGGCCGGCGCCAAGGGCATCCGTATCCAGTGCTCCGGTCGTCTCGGCGGTGCCGAGATGGGCCGTCGTGAGTGGTACCGTGAGGGTCGCGTGCCTCTGCACACCCTCCGCGCCAAGATCGACTACGGCACGGCTGTCGCCAGCACCACCATGGGTGCCTGCGGCGTGAAGGTCTGGATCTACCTGGGCGAGAAGCTCCCGGGCCAGCCTGTTCCCAACCCTGCACTCGAGGGCTCTTCCCGTCCTCGTCGTCGTAACTCCGAGAGGAGGGGTCAGTAGTGCTTGCCCCTAAGCGTATTCTTCACCGCAAGGTGCAGCGTGGCTCCATGAAGGGCCAGGCCAAGGGTAATACCGAGCTGCATTTCGGCGAGTTTGGTATCCAGGCTCTCGAGGCCCATTGGATCACCAACCGTCAGATCGAGGCCGCTCGTATTGCCATGACCCGCTACATGAAGCGTGGCGGTCGTGTCTACATCACGATCTTCCCCGATAAGCCCATCACCAAGAAGCCTGCCGAGACTCGCATGGGTTCTGGTAAGGGTAACCCCGAGGAGTGGGTGGCCGTCGTCAAGCCCGGCCGCATCATGTTCGAGGTCAAGGGCGTGCCCGAGGAGGTCGCTCGCGAGGCTCTGCGTCTTGCACAGCACAAGCTTCCCATCAAGACCAAGATTGTTGCTGCCAAGAACGCTGAGCAGCGCATCCAGAAGGAGATGGCTGAGGAGGCCGCTCTCGAGGCCAAGTGGGCTGCTGAGGACGCCGCCGCCGCCAAGGAGGAGAACTAATGAAGCCCGCAGAGATTCGTGAGCTCTCGGACGCTCAGCTCGTTGAGAAGCTGAAGGAAATGCGCGCCGAGCTCTTTAACCTTCGTTTCCAGATGGCCACCAGCCAGCTGGACAACACCGCTCGCGTCAACACCGTGAAGAAGGACATCGCTCGCGTCCTCACGGAGCAGCGCGCCCGCGAGATCGCAGCGGAGAAGTCCGCTGTCGCCGAGTAGGACCTAAGGAGAGAACATGACTGATTCGCGTAACTCGCGTAAGGTCCGTACGGGTGTCGTTACCTCCGTCTCCGGTGCCAAGACCATCGTTGTCACCATCACCGAGCGCAAGCGTCACCCCAAGTACGGCAAGATGATGACCAGCTCCAAGAAGCTGCACGCTCACGACGAGGAGTGCACGGCTGGCGTGGGCGATACCGTCCGCGTTATGGAGACCCGTCCTATGTCCAAGATGAAGCGCTGGCGCCTCATCGAGGTCGTCGAGCGCGCTAAATAAGCAGTCGCTCTTACGACTTGTACGTTTCCGAAGATGTGCGTATGCCTGGCTTGCATACCACGGGCCGTATAAAGGCTGCGCACCTCTCTTCGGTTCTTAGTTCGGAGGAACATCTACCATGATTCAGATGCAAACCATGCTGAACGTCGCCGACAACTCCGGCGCTCGCAAGATTCGCTGCATCAAGGTGCTTGGCGGTTCCAAGCGTCGTTATGCAGGCATCGGCGATGTGTTCATCGGTGCTGTCCAGGAGGCTACCCCTGGCGCCAACGTCAAGAAGAAGGACGTTGTCCGTTGCGTCGTCGTTCGCACCGTTAAGGAGATCCGCCGCAAGGATGGCTCCTACATTCGCTTTGATGAGAACGCCTGCGTTGTCATCAACAACGATGGTTCGCCTGTCGGCACCCGTATCT
This sequence comes from Collinsella sp. TM06-3, assembly GCF_003436395.1. NCBI lineage: Bacteria > Bacillati > Actinomycetota > Coriobacteriia > Coriobacteriales > Coriobacteriaceae > Collinsella > Collinsella sp. TM06-3. The sequence continues at coordinate 83,612 of NZ_QSPG01000002.1, forward strand.
TCGGGCCCGTCGCTCGCGAGCTTCGTGACAAGAAGTACATGAAGATCGTCTCGCTCGCTCCCGAGACCCTGTAGTTAGGGGAGATATATGTATATCAAGAAGGGCGATAAGGTCCAGGTTCTCTCTGGTAAGGATCGCGGCAAGCAGGGCGTTGTCCTGCGTGCTCTCCCCGCCGAGAACAAGGTCGTTGTCGAGGGCGTTTCGGTCGTCAAGAAGGCCGTCAAGCCCAACGCTGCCAACCAGCAGGGTGGCATCGTTTCGCAGGAGGCTCCCATCGACGCCTCCAACGTCAATCTCGTTTGCCCCGAGTGCGGTAAGGTTACCCGCGTCGGTCACGAGAAGGACGGCAAGAACAAGCTGCGCGTCTGCAAGAAGTGCGGCCACAAGTTCTAAGCTGCCCGCAACATTTAAGTTGCTAGCAAAGGCCCGGATGCCACGGCACCCGGGCCTTTTTCTATCCCCACTCGATGGTTTCGGTTCTGCCGTCCCGTCATTCCGGTTGCATCCAGTTTTCGGTGCCGTCTCGAATCGAGTGCCGCCACGTGACACCCTGTCGCGTTTCGTCGGCTTCGGGGACAAAAGTCGGGACAACTCCAAAAACTATTTTCGAACTCAGGGCTTTGAGTTTTTGTTTTTGTCCCAAAGGGCGCGGCGGGATGCCTTTGGAGGCTCGATAGCGCCGAAAACGCCCGTTTTGAAACTTAAATGCCTTTTCGCGTGCAAGCCGCCAGCTGCAATAGGAAGTGAATCAACGCAGGTGGCTTTCAAGCAGTTTGCAAAACTGCAGGTCGCAGGTCTTCATTGCCAGTAGGAGAAATGAGTAGTCTCAGGTGGCTTGCCCATGAGTTGACGAACGGGATTTGAGATTACGCTGACGTCCGGAAACGCTTCGAGCACGGCGTTACGTTTTTGGGGTTTGGGCGTAGCCCCTGCACCCGCGAGCGCGGGCCTTAAGCCCGCCGAGAGGGTGACGCGTCGAAAACGAAGGGGAAAGAGAGAAGGGGCCGTCCCTATCATTCAGGTTGCGACCGAAGAAGACAAGGAGACCCCCTGAGCCTGAATGATGCCCCACAGACCGCGTCCGACCGAGCTCAAGCCGAGCTTTTCCTGACGTCCGCCTTCGCGAAGATGATGGCTGGATTGGCTATGGATTGGCAACACTTATTTGGACGATTCCGGGAGGGACGGCCCCGCCTCCCTGAACTCGACCGGCGACATGTAGCCCAGCGTCGAGTGGATCCTGAAGTTGTTGTACCAGTGCACGTAATCCAAGAGCTTGGCTCGGAGCTCGCGCGTCCCTCCTCGGTCCTTCGGAGTGGCCGACGATCTCCCCGTTGCAGAGGTCGACGAGCAGGCAGACGTAGTTCCACGACGCCCCGACGCGCACGCAGACCAAGTCGCTGCATATATGGGTGCACGGCGCCCTGCCGCCGAAGCCGCGCGCGACGACGTTCGACACGTCGGCCTCGTTGACCGCCCCGGGGTGCACCTTGAACCTCTTCCTGCCGTATGCGCCGGCCAGGCCGTTCTCCCTCATGATGCGGCAGACGCGGCGCCGGCTGACGGTAACGCCCGACCTCCCGGGCGACGCCTTGATCTTGCGCGATCCGTTCCGGCCCTTGCTGGCGGCGTGCGCCGCCGCGGCCGCCGTCGCCCCCGACATTAAGGTCCTCAAGGGCCGCGTCGTCTCCGGCGACCAGTTCGTCTCGCCCGCGGAACAGAAGGAGCGAATCCTCGCGACCTTCGGCGACCTGTGCTGCGAGATGGAGGGCTGCACCATCGCGCAGGCCGCTTATCTCAACGGCGTGCCCCTCGTCGTCGTGCGCGCCATCAGCGACAAGCCCTGCGCCGAGGGCCGGGTCGTGACTACAACACTTTCGAGAAGAAGGCCGCCTGCGACTGCGCCCGCATCGCCGCGCGCATGGTTAAGCTTTAGGCCCTGCGCGCCGGGGTCCTTCTTTATGTTGGGACCCCGGCGCGCCGGGCCCTTTCCAAAGCGAAGTGTCGAGCCGAAGTGTTGAGCGTCGGCCCTGAATGTTCAATGGCCGTTGTTTTCTGCCCCTCAAGTGGTGGACTTTTCCTCGGAGCTGTTGATTCCCCCACGCGCCCCCTTCCGTTCTCTGTTCTCCCCTTATACTCCTTGTACGAGGAGGTAAGAAGTCATGGACAAGACCACACAGGACAGCTTGGCAAAGAAACCCGTCGACATGAGGGACAGGATTCTCGAGCATCTCGAGGCCCTCACCTCTGCCGTCTCGCTCGACGACCTTGCCCGTCTGTCCACCTCCGACATCGCCGAGACGCTCATCATCTCCAGGAGCCTGGCGAGCCAGTACCTCAACGACCTTGTTCGCGCCGGTCTTGTGGTTAAGGTGGCGGGCAGGCCTGTCCGTTATTTTCATCGCCGCGCGTTCCAGAAGCGTTTTCAGGTAAAGCTCTCTGCAAGCGAGTACGCCTCGCTCGCCGACCTCATCCAGGCGACGGGAATCGCCGATCACCGCGACTTCGCGCGTGCCGTGGGCTTCGACATGAGCCTCAGCTCCGTTGTCGAGCAGTGCAAGGCTGCGGTTCAGTACCCTCCGTTTGGCCTGCCCATCCTCTTGAGCGGCGGCGTGGGTGTCGGTAAGTCTTTCCTTTCTCGCCTTGTGTACGAGTACGGCAAGAACCAGGGCTTGCTGTCCCGCGACTCCTCCTATGTGCGCATCGACTGCGCCGGGGTCCCGGACGCCGCCTCGTTCAACGGGCTTCTTGACGAGTCGATCGCGAAAGCGCGCGGGGGTGTGGTCTTTGTCAACGGCATCGAAGCACTCTCTCCCTCTGCGATGGAGCACTGCCTTGCGACGGCCCTCGGGCTCGATGCCTCCCAGGATGCGCCGCGCGCTCGCCTCGTTCTTTCGACGACGCTTTCCGCCGATGACCTGAAGGTTTCCTCGGCCTACAGTAAAATGCCCATCTGTGCCCGCGTCCCCTCACTCAAGGAGCGGACCCCCGAGGAGCGCGAGGATCTCATCTTGAGCTTCCTGCGCAGCGAGGGGTGCCGAATCGGTTCTGATGTGAAGATCAGCCGCGGCGCATACCGTTGCCTCGTGAACGCGGACTTTTCCGATAACATCGCCGGCTTGCGCGCCTGCGTGACGAACTGCTGCGCCAAAGCGTTCCTCAATCGCGAGGGCGACTACGTCGTCGTTCGCCCGTATCTTCTTCCCAGCGGGCTCCTCTCCTCCGCGCAGATCGATCAACAGCCCGACGATGGCGTTCTGATCGACGCGTCTCTGGATGCCGCCGAGAGCACAGGGCCGGTCGAGCAGGCGCTCGATGCCCTGTGCTCCCTCGATGAGCGATTCTGCGCCGGGGAGCTCTCTGTCTCCGAGCTTGTCTCGCAAGCTGTCTCCGCTGTGCGCGGCGTTGAGGATCACTTGATCTTCGACCACGGCGTCGCCTCCTCGAGGTCGCGCGCCTTCGAGCGCGTCGTGGGCGCGGTCCTTGCCGACGCAGGCTCTTCTTATGGCATCGAGCTTTCGAGGAAGGTCGCTTTTCTACTGGCCCAGGAGATTTGCCTGCAGTTGTGGCCGGGTATCGGCCTGGCTAAGCGAAAGTCTGCCTGTGCGGAGCAAATCTCCTATCTCCTCGGTGCCGTGACCTCCGAATTGCCGTTTGCCTCGAGTGTCTCCGATCAGGTCGCCGCAGACGTGGAAGGGGCGCTGGGAATCTCGCTCGATCACTTCACGAAGACGCTTCTGACGCTGTGCGTCGCATCGGAGTCTCGCGATGCGAAGGCCCTTCGGACGCTCTGCGTCATCTTGTCCCACGGCTACTCAACGGCGACGAGCATCGCCGACGCGGCGAACCGTATGCTCGGCATGCATGTGTACGAGGCTGTCGACATGCCCTACGACCAGCAGCTGAAGGACATCGTCGGTCCGCTCCAGCGCCTCGTCGACCGTCATTCCTACTGCACCGGGGTCGTGTTCCTCGTCGACATGGGCTCCTTGGAGGAGGCCTATAAGGCCCTCGAGAACGTTACCGACTCCACTATCGGCGTGGTGAACAACGTCTCTACCGGTCTTGCGCTCGAGATCGGGGTCGGGCTGCTCGGCGGCAAGTCCATCGCCGAGGTTCTTGGCGATGCGACCGCCGCGTGCGTGACGCACTGCAAGGTGATCGAGCGCGTCAACCGTGAGGACGCCATCGTCTTCTGCTCCGAGTCCGGGGTCGACGCCGCGGAGAGGATACGCCAGCTCGTCTCGCAGAGCCTCCCGCGCACCATAGGCGCGCGCCTGCTCACGAGGCCCTTCAAGCAGCTCGTCGCGAACGGGTCGAACGACGCCGTTTTCTCCGAGCACCGCGTCTGCGCCGTCATCGGCACGGGAGACCCCGGGGTCGCCTCCGTCCCCTTCGTCGCCCTCGAGGACATCATGTCGACGGCGTCCGCCTCTAAGGTTGATGCCGTGTTCGGCAGGTGGCTTGACGCTTCCGAGCTCTCTTCTTTCCACGAGAAGCTGCTCTCGAACATGACGCTGCAGAACGTCATCCGCTCCATCACCATCCTCGACCCGGAGCGGCTATTCCATGAGATCGAGAGCGCCGTGCACGAGCTTCAGCGCAGGACAGGCGAGAAGATCGGCAGCAACGCCATCATTGGGCTCTACGTTCACCTCTGCTGTCTCGTCGAGCGCCTTGTTACCAGAAACCCCATTGAGACCTACGTTGGCCAGGACCGTTTCGAGGAGGAACGCGCCGATTTCATCGAGTCCTTCAGGCAGAGCTTCTCGAGCATCTCGACGCGCTATCGCGTAGAGGTTCCCGTAAGCGAGATCGCATATGTCTTCGACTACATAAGCGTGAGCGCCGCCCCGGCGCGAGAAGAGCGCCTCGGCTCCTCGGACCTCCTGCTCGACGAGTGACCTTCCCCGCGCCGCCGCAAGCTGACCGCGCGTCCTCAATAATCCGATAACCCCTTGCCCGGCGCGAATCCGGATAGCGCCGAGGCAGTACCGAACGTAAAACTTCATTTGATAGGAGCAAACATGAGTGTTGTTATGGCACGAATCGACAATCGCCTGCTTCACGGCATCATCGTGACGCAGTGGGCCCCGGTGTCGGGCGCGACCCGAGTCATGGTCATCGACGACAAGGTCGCCGGCGACGAGGTCCTGAAGTCCACCATGAGGATGGCGCGCCCCGCGGGCATGGCCGTTTCGATCATCTCCGAGCAGACCGCGCTCAAGAACTTCGCCGCGGGCAAGTACGACCGCGAGAAGGTCTTCGTCATCGCCAAGGAGCCCGAGACGATGCTTCGCCTGGTCGAGTCGGGCGTCGAGCTCCCGTCGCTGGTCGTCGGCGGCTCGCTCGTCAAGGAGGACGGCATCCAGCTCACCCAGCGCGCCTACGCCTCCGCCGAGAACGTCCAGAGCTACAAGGCGCTCATCGCCCGTGGCGTCAAGGTGACGGCCCAGTTCGTGCCCGCCGACAAGCCCGTCTCCGTCGCAGACCTCATCTAAGGGGGAAATATGGTCAACTTCACTATCCTGCAGGTCGTCCTTTTGACCCTGCTGGCCTTCATCAAGCACGTGGACTACTACGGCATCCCGATGATCTTCGTCAATTACGCCGTTTTCTGGGGCCTCATCACCGGAGTCGTCATGGGCGACTGGAAGACCGGCCTTGTCATCGGCGGCACCATTCAGCTCATGCAGCTCGGCGTCGCGGGCTTCGGCGGCTCCTCCATTCCCGACTACGGCACGATGGCCATCATCGCCACCGCCTACGGCGTGACCCTGGGCTCCGACACGGGCCTCGCCATCGGCCTGCCGGTCGGCATGCTCGGCATCCAGCTCGACGTCGTCGCCAAGATCCTCAACGGCTTTGTCGTCGAGAAGTCCCAGAAGTTCTGCAACGAGGGTAAGTTCAATCAGATGAACGCCATCCTGTGGGTCTGCCCCGCGCTCTTCGGACTGTGCGCCGCCCTGCCCGTCTTTGTCTCCGTGACGCTCGGCCAGCCCGCCGTCAACTGGCTCCTCGAGGTCATGCCCCAGTGGTTCCTCTCCGGCCTCACCCTCGCCGGCAAGATGCTCCCGGCCGTCGGTATCGCCATGCTGCTCCGCTACATGCCAACCGCCAAGTACTTCCAGTACCTGCTCGCCGGCTTCTTCCTCTCGGCCTTCCTGAACGTGCCCATCATCGGCGCCGCCATCGTCGGCGTTGCCCTCGCGATTGCGTTCTACCAGCGTGCCGAGAGGGACACCGAGCTCGCCGCCCACGCTTCCGCAGACGCCTTCATCGGAGAGGATGAGTAACCATGGAAAACGAGAACATCACCGCCGTCGCCGAGGGCAAGCCCTCCGGCTACAAGGTCACCAAGAAGGACCTGCGCAACGCGAACTGGCGCTGGCTCATGAGCGTGTGCACCTTCAACTACCAGACCCAGCAGGGCGCCTCAGTCGCCTACGCCCTCTCGCCGGTCCTGAGGAAGATCTACACGAACGACGAGGACTATAAGCAAGCGCTCAACAACCACTTCCGCTACTACAACACCCAGCCTTGGCTCGCCGCCATCATCCTTGGCGCCTGCGTGGCCATGGAGGAGCGCGACGGCCTAGCGGCGGCGGACGCCGTCCAAGACCTGAAGATCGGCACCATGGGACCGCTCGCCGGCGTCGGCGACTCCCTGCTCATGACCATGATCCCGACCATCATGGGCTCCATCGCCGCCTACATGGCCATCGAGGGCAACCCCGTGGGAGCCGGCATCTGGTTCGCGCTCATCCTGGCCATCTTCTGGGTCCGCATGCACGCCCTCGAGTTCGGCTACAAGCAGGGCGTGAAGCTCGTCACCGACTTCAGCGAGAAGCTTCCCAACCTCACTGCCGCCGCCTCCGTGCTCGGCCTCACCGTGGTCGGCTGCCTCATCGCCTCGGTCATCGGCGTCACCTGCCCGATTAGCTTCAGCTTCGGCGACGTCGCGATGGAGATTCAGCCGCTGCTCGACAAGATCCTGCCTGCCATGATCCCCGCCGCCATCACGGGAAGCGCGTATTACCTTCTTACCAAGAAGAACGCGAGCATGACGGCCCTCATCCTCGTGGTGATCGTCCTCGCGATGGTCGCCTCCGCCGCCGGCATCCTCGCCTAGCTTCGACCCAAGAGATTGGTGAATCAATGAGAAAGATAGTTGTGGCGAGCCATTCCCTTCTCGCCCAGGGCTTCAAGGACACCCTCGAGTTCCTTACGGGTAAGGGCGACGCCGTCAACGCCGTGTGCGCCTACGTGAACGACAACGGCGAGGGGCTCGACGCGGCGGTCGAGGCGGCTCTTTCGGGCACTGACGAGGTCGTCGTCCTCACCGACGCGTACGGCGGCAGCGTGAACCAGCGCTTTTCCCGCTTCGCCTCCGACCGGATCCACGTGATCGCGGGTGTCAACCTCCCGCTCGCCATGACGGTCGCGCTCGCGCGCCCCGACGAGAAACTCGACTTCGACGCCCTCGTCAACGAGGCGCGCCAGCAGATCATCTACGTGAACGGTGCCAGTTCCGCCGAGTGCGACGACGACGAATAGAGGAGGTCGACGATGAGAGAGTTCCTTAAGGACGTGTGGATGCACGGCGGTGAGGAAAGCCGCGCCATCACCCCCGAGAACATCACGGGCGAGAAGGGCCGCGCCGCCATGTCGGCCAGCCACCTCGGCGTCGGCCGCAAGGGCTCGTGCTGCGTGCCCCTTGAGTCCGGCGAGACCATCACGCTCGCGGACATCGAGGGCCCCGGCATCATCCGCCACATCTGGATGACCGTCCCCGACAAGACCGCCGCCGGCAGCTTCGTCATGCGTGACCTCGTGCTGCGCTTCTACTGGGACGACGAGGAGACCCCCTCGGTCGAGTGCCCTGTCGGCGACTTCTTCTGCAACGGCTTCGGTGAGCGCGCCATCGTCAACTCGATGCCCATCTGCGTGAACCCGACGGGCGGCATGAACTGCTACTTCGAGATGCCCTTCAGGAAGCACGCCAAGGTCACGCTTACGAGCGAGCACCCCGGGTTCATTAAGTACATCTTCTACACGTTCAACTACGCGCTCACCGACGTGCCGGACGACGCCATGTACTTCCACGCCCGCTTTAACCGCGAGCGCAGCACCCGCAGGGGCGTCGACTACACCGTGCTCGACGGCGTGCGCGGCAAGGGCTACTACGTCGGCACCTACATGGCCCTGTGCGCCCTGGAGCGCTATTGGTGGGGCGAGGGCGAGATGAAGTTCTTCCTCGACGGCGACGAGGAGTTCCCCACGGTCACCTCGACGGGAGCCGAGGACTACTTCGGCGGTGCCTGGGCCTTCCTCGACAGGCCGCCCCACGCGCTGCCCGAGGCGCAGTGCTTCAACACGCTGTTCGCCGGCTACCCGTACCGCTCGACGCGCGACGCCACGCGCGACCGCTTCAGCGCGGGCAAGCCGAACCCGAATCCGATGCTCGCGACTAACGACGACGCGCTGCCCAGGCACGGCCTCTACAGGTGGCACCTTCCCGACCCGATCTCGTTCAAGGAGGACCTGCGCGTGACGTTCCAGGACCTCGGCAACGACGACATCAAGCTCTACGAGCGCGAGGACGACATCTCCACCGTCGCCTACTGGTACCAAAGCGAGCCGCACGCCGTGCTCGCCCCGTTTGCCGCAAGGCAGGACCGCGTGCCCAGGTAGGGTCGCCTCGAAACAAGCCAACGTTATGGGCGCCCGCGGTTGACCATGACTGCGGGCGTCCCTTTGTAAGGAGGATCACATGAGCGAAAAGCAAATGAGGCTCGGCGCCCTCGAAGCCGGCGGGACCAAGATGGTCTGTGCCGTGGTGTCCGGCGACGGCGAGGTCCTCGACCGTATGGAGACCCCGACGCTTACGCCCGCCGAGACCGTCCCGCAGATGATCGAGTGGTTCACCGCCCGCGATGTGGACGCGTTGGGCATCGGCGCCTTCGGCCCGACCTGCGTCAACCCCAACGACGAGCGCTACGGCTCCATCCTCCAGACGCCCAAGCTCGCGTGGCGAGGCCATGGTCTTCGCGCCCCGTTCGCCGGCGCCCTCGGGATTCCGGTGGCCTACGACACGGACGTTAACGTTGCCTGCCTCGGCGAAGTGGTCTTCGGCTGCTGCAAGGGGCTCGAGGACGCCGTCTACGTGACCATCGGCACCGGCGTGGGCGCGGGCGTCATGTGCGCGGGCAGACTCCTTCACGGCATGCTGCACCCCGAGGCCGGTCACATGCTGGTAAGGACCCGTCCCACCGAGGAGGGACGCTGCGTCTGCCCGAGCCACGCGAGCTGTCTCGAGGGGCTCGCCTCCGGCCCCGCCATCGCCGCGCGCTGGGGAAAGCCCGCGGCCGAGCTCGCGGACAACGATGAGGTGTGGGCGCTCGAGGGGGATTATCTGGGGCAGATGTGTGCGAACCTCGTGCTCATGTACTCGCCTCGCCGCATCGTCCTCGGCGGCGGCGTGATGCACCAGGAGCAGCTCTACGGCATCGTCCGCAAGAAGACCCTCGAATATCTGGGTGGCTACATCCAGACCGCCGAGCTTAAGGACATGGAGAGCTACATCTGCGCCCCGGGCTGCGGCGGCGACCAAGGAATCCTCGGCGCGGCCGAGCTGGCAAGAAGGGCGCTCGCGTAACTTGCGCTCTCTCCGCCATACAACGCGTTAAGAAAAGACGAGCGCTTCTTGCCAATTGAGCGGCAAGAAGTGCTCGTCTTTTGCATTTGTTTTTGGGGCAGGACGCCCCGCCTCCGCTAGAGTCCCTGGACCGCCACACCCACGAGGTTTGGACCGGTGTGGACAAGAAGCGCGGGGCTGATGTCGGAGCGGACGACCTCCACCGCGTTGGCCACGCGCTCGCACAGGGCCTGCTCCATGCGGTCGTAGAGGTCGGCGTGGGCCGAGGTACGGCTCGCGGCAAAGCGCACCTTGGGGTGCTTCTCGACGATGGCGGCGATGAGCTTGACCTCGGTGCGATGCGGTGCTTGCACAGCCATTTCGTGTACGCGAGGCTGTTGGCTTTCTGGGCCACAGCAATCACCTCCCCCTAGTATGATGACCTGAACAATCCTCATGCTAGGGGGAAGGTTTTTGTCGCGTAGCGGAAATTGGCCTCCACCCGCTGAGCGGGTGGCTTTCTATGCCGCGCGTGCCGCGCGGCACGGACTAAAGTCCATGAATAAAAACGAGGAAGGCCACGTCCGGCCTCCCTCGCAAAGAGTCTCTGATTGCTCCCACTCATTGGGGACAGACTTACATGAGTGATTGCACTCATTGGGGACAGACTTAAATGAGTGCTCTTGAAATGCCGGCGCCTGGGGACGTTCTTTTTCTGTCTGCAGTTTGGGACGTTCCTTTTCTGTCGGCAGTTTGGGACGGTCCTTAGAGCTGCAGCGCGCCATGAGCGACGAGGCGAAGCGGATCATCCTGTCTTTCGAGTTCTAAGCAGAATTCCCCGTCTCTGAGTAATGATTAGTGCGCATTTGTGCGTATTTGTGTGCGTAGGATTGCGTGGCTATGCGTGTATAAGCGTCGTCTGCGGCTGTATTTTGACCATTTGGCGGTTATATACGCAAAAGTACGCACATACGCGCTAATTTGTGCGAATATAGAGACGGCAGAAATGTTAGACGCTCCATGACCCAGGAGGCACATATGGTAGATCCCAAGCAGGTTCCACTCGACGCCGCGGTAGCCGCCAAAGCAGCATTCGCTTCGGTCCAGGACAAGCCGTTCCCCGAGGACATCTTTACGGCTCCCGAGCTCCGTTGGGCTGTGATCGGTTGCGGCGTTATTGCCAACCAGATGGCCCAATCTCTCGCTCTTGCCGGCCGCAAGCTTGCGGGTGTCGCCAACCGCACGCTGTCCAAGGCTCAAGCTTTTGCTGAGCAGTATGGCATCGAGAAGGTCTATGAAACGGTCGAGGACCTCTACGCCGATCCGGACATCGACGCCGTCTATATCACCACGCCGCACAACACGCATATTACCTATCTGTGTGCCGCGCTGGCCGCCGGCAAGCACGTGCTCTGCGAGAAGGCCATTACCCTCAACTCCGCCGAGCTCGACGAGGCCCGCGCCATCGCCGACGATCACAACGTGGTCCTTATGGACGCCACCACAGTGCTTCACATGCCGCTGTATCAGGAGCTGCGCCGTCGCATGGATGTAGGCGACTTTGGCCGTATGAATCTCGCCCAGCTCAACTTTGGCAGCTATAAGGAGTACGGCGACTTGACCAATCGCTTCTACAACCGCAACCTCGCCGGCGGCGCCATGCTCGACATCGGCGTCTATGCCCTTTCTGTCATGCGCCTGTTTATGGCCAGCCAGCCAACCGAAGTTGTTTCGCTCGGCAACACCTGCGAGACTGGTGTCGATGTTGCGGGCGGCATTGTCTGCCGTAACGCCGAGCAGCAGCTGGGCGTCGTGAGCCTTACGCTCCACTCCAAGCAGCCCAAGCGCTCGGTCATCAGCTTCGATAAGTGCTATATCGAGGTCAACGAGTATCCGCGCGCCGACCATGCGACCATCGTGTGGACTGCGGACGGTCATCGCGAGGAGGTCGTCGCGGGCACCGAGGCTTACGCACTATGCTACGAGATGGCTGACCTCGAGAAGGCCGTCGCCGGCGATGATTCCAAGCGTGAGCTTCTGGACTATGCTTCTGATGTTATGGAGCTGATGACCAAGCTCCGTGCCGATTGGGGAGTCGTCTACCCCGAGGAGGAGTAAGCGATGCTCGCGGAAGATAGACTCAATGCGATCGTCTCGATGGTGCAACAGGCTGGCTCAGTAACGGTGCCAGAGCTTGCCGATGCCCTGGGTGTGACGGCTTCTACCATTCGACGCGACCTGCAGACACTTGACCGAGCGCACCGCATCGCCAAGGTGCACGGCGGCGCGACAAGCCTTGAGCGCGCGCACGTGACGCGCGACCTAACGCTTAATGAGCGCAGCGATCTCCATAACGACGACAAGGAACGTATCTGCGCCCGTGCGGCGGCGCTGGTAGAGCCCGAGAGCTTTGTGTACATCGATTCGGGTTCGACGACGCTCAGGCTCATCGAGCATCTTCCGCATCTCGAAGGGGTCACCTATGTGACTGATTCCGTGCTCCATGCTCAGCATCTCGCTTTGCGCGGCATGCGTACCGTGGTGCTGGGCGGCGAGCTCAAACCCGAGACCGAGGCGCTCGTTGGCCCCGATGCCTTGGCAACCTTAGATCGCTACAACTTCAACTGTGGCTTTTGGGGCTCTAATGGCATCGCCGCCGAGCAGGGCTTCACGGCGCCCGATATCGAGGAGGCCCAAGTAAAGCGCATCTCGATGCGTCATACGGCCAAACGCTTCGTAATCTCGGACGCCAGCAAATTTGGCATGGTGGCGCCCGTCAAGTTTGCGGACTTCCGCGACGCAACGATTATTACCGCAGGCGAGGTCCCCGCCAAGTACCGGGCAATGGACAACGTCATCACGGTCTAACAGCAGGGGACGGGCTAAGGCCAAAACCACCACAAAGGTGCCTGTCCCCATTGTGGTGGTTAGTAACGAAAACCGAGTAGTTTTCTCAATAGAAAAGCGGCAACGTCCATCACGGGCGTCGCCGCTTTCGTTGCCTGCCGGTTTGTCTAAGTCTGTAACAACTGGACCGTAAAAAGTGGGCTAGGTGTTACAGATCGAGATACTTACGAACCGCGCCGTCCCTTTGTCTCAATCTGTAACATCTGGGACTGATTTTGCCGAGTTACTGTTACAGATTGAGATTATTCCCTTGAGGGGATTCGAATGTCTCGATCTGTAACAGATGGACCGCAAAATGGGCTTTAGCTGTTACAGATCGAGATGTTTGGGAATCCGGCAGAGCCATCGCGGCACAAAACCACCACAAAGGTGCCTGTCCCCTTTGTGGTGGTTTAGGGCTCCCAGGGGCAGGGGGCTTCGATGTGGATGTGCTCGCCGGTTACGGGATGCGTAAAGGACACGCTGTGGGCATGGAGCATCAGGCCGTAGGGACGCGGCGTTCCGTACAGGTCATCGCCCACCAGGGGATGGCGCTCGCTGGCCAGATGTACGCGGATCTGGTGCTTGCGGCCGGTGAGCAACTCGACATCGATATACGAGCGCGTGGGCAGGCCACGACGGCTCTTAAGACGTTTGAGCACCTTCACGCGCGTTTGAGACGGCTTGCCGCTGGCGCCGACGCGCATCTTGCGGCTGTCGTGACGGTCGCGGGCGATGGGCTTGTCGATGAGCTTTTCGTTCCAGTCGATCTTGCCCTCGGCGAGCGCCAGGTAGTGCTTTTCGAACGCGTGGTCGATGATCATCTGGTCAAAGGCGGGCTGCGTCTGCTTGTCGAGTGAGAACAGCACCACGCCGGTGGTGTCACGGTCCAAGCGGTTGAGCGGCTGCATATCGGTCGCGGCAAAGCCGTCGCCCATCGCCAGCAGCAGGTCGCTGGCGTAGTCGGTGAGCGTGCGCTCGCCGGTGCCGTCGCCGTGGACGATCATGCCGGCGGGCTTGTCGATGACCATGAGCCAGGCGTCGCAATAGAGGACTTGAGGTTCTTCGTTCACGTGTAAGCCTTTCGGTTAGCTAATTCCCACAAACATGCAGCCCGAGGTGGCGCCGCGCAGGCGGGCGGCCGGCTTGCGGCCGGCTTGAGCCGCCTCGACAGCGCGACGGACGCGTGCGACGGCGCGGCCCACCTCATCCGTCTCGAGCAGCGTGCCGTCCACCATAAGACGGCGCACGCCGGCGTCGAGCAGCTGTGGTACCTGCGGCGTAAGGTCGATGGGGTAGGCGTCGTACAAGCGAGAGCGGCCATGGATGTCGGTGCGCACGGGCATGACCTTGCCGTCGATATTCTTGAGCGAGAGCTTGCGGGCACGCAGGCGGCAGTTGGCGCAATCGTGGATGCAGCCGTTGGCAACCTGCAGAATGCAATGCTCGCTTGTCATGACGCGCGGGCGGCCAAAGACGGTGATGCCCAGCGCCGCGGGCGCGGCGGCGCCGAGCGAGACAATCTCGTCGAGCGTGATCTCGGGCGAGAGCCAAAACGCACCGGCTCCGCGCTCGGCAAGCGCTTCCATGCAGGGCGTGTTATGAACCGGCAGGCAAGAGCGAATCTCGGCCGTGGCGCCAACCTGGGCGGCCAGGGCAAGCTCAGAGATGTTGCCAATAGCGACCGTGGCACCGGCAACAACCCACGGGTCAACGCGGACGTGGTCAACGGCGCGGCAGACCTCATCGAGCACGGGTACGATGCCCTGCTCAAACGTATCGGCGGGGGAGAGCTTGGCCGCATCGAGCGCGTTGGTGGTCATGTAGATGCGCGTTGCGCCCTCCGCGCGGGCTGCCTCGGCAGCCTCGAGCGTGGTGACGGTGGCGCAGATCTGCGGCTCGTCGCGGTAGTGCGCGGGCGCGGGGCGGGAACCACTGGTTACAATCACCGGCAACTCGAGCGTTTTCGCGCGCTCCTCGTACGGCGCCAGAATGGCCTCCTCCAATGCCTTGCAGGCGGCGGCGCGCACCTTGTGCACGGCGGAGAAGCCCATACCGCAGCCGGCGTCGAGCGAAACGTCAAAGCTCGCTGCCTCAAAGGGCGAGGAGCCCATGCGGCCGACGTGCTCTACCAAATCGGACGCCTCGACCGCGCGGGTCTTGGCGGCCTCGACGGTAAAGCCCGTGGCCGTGGCCGTAAGCGATGGGGCGTCGCAGCAGGTGAGCGTCACGGTAAACGGTTCGCCCAGATGCGCCACAACGGTTACATCAACGGCGCGGCGGCGAAGCACGTCGCGCTTGAGCGCGGCGCCGGCGGCGTCGATGGCGCGCTGGCTGCGGATGACGCGCACGCGGCAGCCCTCGGGCATGCTGCGGGGCACGCGGCACTCGATGATGTCACCGACGGCGGCATCATCGGCAGCGATAGTGGTTAGGAACTGATCGAACTCATCATCGTGGCGAAGCTCCAGCAGGTCGCCCTTTTCCACGGGCTCAAACAGCTCAATGCGGGCGATGGCGGCGCGGCGACGGCGGTCGTCGGGCTTGAGGCCGCGCACATCTCGGTTGGCCGGGCGGCTGCCCAGCACCGTGCCCACGATCTGGCCGCGGTTGTTGGAACGCTCATAGCTCATCATCTCGTCGCCCGAGGTGCCGTCCTGATAGGCGTGCGTAAAGTCGCGGTTAAAGCAGCGCTTGAGCTGGCGCTGGCGGGCGGCTTTCTCGTCCTTGGCAACGGTGGTTCCGGCCAGCATGTCATCAATCTGATGACGATACACGTCGACGATGGAATACACGTAATCGGGCGCCTTCATGCGGCCCTCGAGCTTGAGCGATGCGGCGCCGGCGTCATACAGACGGCGAACAAGCTGCGAAGTGTTGGTGTCGCGCGGGCACAGCGCGCGCTCGCGACCGGCGGGGGAGAGCGTGCGGCCGTTCTCGTCGATTAGCTCGTAGGGCAGGCGGCAGGGCTGGGCGCACATGCCGCGGTTGGCCGAGCGGCCCGCCATGGCAAAGCTCGACAGCAGGCACAGACCCGAGTAGCAAAAGCAGATGGCACCGTGGCTAAAGACCTCGAGGTCGACATCGGGCGCGGCGTCGTGGATGGCGGCGATCTCGTCGATGGAGAGCTCGCGCGAGAGGGTCACGCGGTCGGCGCCCTGCTCGCGGCACCAGATGGTTCCGCGGTCGTCATGGATGTTCGCCTGGGTCGAGATATGCGTCTCGATGCCGGGCATCGTGCGCTTGACCTCAAAGAACAGACCCCAGTCCTGGATGATGAAGGCATCGGCGCCCAGCGTGGAGCAGCGATGGATGAGTTGCAACGCATCGGCCATCTCGGACTGCTTGATGACGATGTTGACCGTGACGTAGACGCGCGAGCCGGCCAGGTGTGCAGCGCGGCAGGCCTGCTCAAAGGCCTTGTCGGTAAAGTTCGTTGCCTTGCGGCGGGCGTTGAAGCTGCCCATGCCACAGTAGATGGCGTCTGCCCCGGCAGCGAGTGCGGCGGCGAAGGGCTCCGGGCCTCCGGCGGGGGCCAAGAGCTCGGGTCTACGGTTGGTGGTTCGACTGGCGGTTGCGGTCATATCCTGCCTTTCAAAATGCTCAGATAATCAAAAGTATAGTGGTGCCATCGCGGCAGGCGATGCCCGTGCTCTAAGCGGGATAAAGTCTTCAGCAGCTTGGACTGGCTGCTTCATATGAGAACCGTTCAGCGGTCCGGGGAAACCGTTGGGCGATAAAATATTCTCGAAGGCTGATAATTATCTTGCATTGGGCAAACTCATCCCCTACTATCCCAATCAAGCGCGGTGTTCAGACCGAACTGTGCCTCCCGGTGTGAACGCCGCGCTCCCGTTCCCTTTTACTTGTAAGGAGAAAAACATGAGCAAGACCGTCGTGTCTTCCGATAACGCACCCGCAGCCATCGGCCCGTATTCCCCCGGTATCCAGACTGGCAACATGGTGTTTCTGTCCGGCCAGCTGGGCATCGATCCCGCGACCGGCAAGCTGCCCGAGGGTGTCGAGGCCCAGGCCAAGCAGTCCCTCGCCAACGTCGAGGCTCTGCTGACCGCTGCCGGCGCCACGTTTGCCGATGTCGTCAAGACCACGGTCTACCTGGCCGACATCGCCGACTTTGCCGCCGTGAACGAGATTTACGCCTCCAAGTTCGAGGCTCCGTTCCCCGCGCGCAGCGCTTTCCAGGTTGCCGCCCTTCCGGCTGGCGGTCTGGTCGAGATCGAGGTTGTCGCCGCTCTCTAAGGTGTTGGTAACAACTAAACATGACATGCAAAAAGACCCTGCAGCGCGTGCGAGCTGCAGGGTCTTTTGTCAAGCGATGCGACAAAAATGATCCGTTTCCCTTCGTCCCCAAGGGATCACGTTTAGCCTTCCTTGCGGACTTTTTGCAGGTAGCGGTATACGCTGGGCTCCGAAATGCCCAGCGCGGTGGCGGCGCAGGCCACAGCGCCCTTGAGCATGAACACCCCGTTGCCGTTGAGGTGGCGAATGACGTCCACGCGGTCGCTCTGACCAAGCGACGCTACATCCAGCCCGCGTGCGCTCAGCAACTCGGCAATGCTGCGGTCGATGAGCTCCTGCGTGGACTCCGAAAGGCTTTCGACCTCGATAGGGGCGGGCTCCGTGCGCGTCGGCGCCGCGTCGAAGCATGCCATGAGCTGCTGCGCCATGGTGTTGATGGAGCGCACGGTCGAGAGGTCGGTGTTGACGCAGAGCATACCAACGATCTCGTTATCCTCGCGGATAAAGTACGTCGCCGACTCCAGCGTTTTGCCGCCGGCGCCGCGGCCCTCGTAGCCCGTAATAAACGGCAGGTCGCGATACTTGGGGTCGTGCATGATCTTGAGCGCCAGATCGGTGGCAGGACCGCCGATCTTACGGCCGCTCACGATGCCGTTGCGAATATCGACGATGGCGTGGTCGGGATCCGAGAAATCGTGCAGCACGATCTCGCTGTTCTTGCCGAGTATCTGCTCCAGGAAATCGACCATCGGCAAAAAGCGGCGTACGGTCTCGTTCACGGGCAACTCCTTTGGGTGAAATCGGAAATGTTCATAACAATTTTTTCTCATGGTAACACGCTGCTCATCATCTCGTATATCCGCAGGTACATTGCGTAATGCAGACGAACGGTATGATTTTGGCGGTAAACGGTCGACCAAAAGAAAAGTAAGATGTTATTTAGACCAGACACATTCCTGACCTGCGGAAACGAGTTATTTCAGCCGAAGAATAGTCTGATAACAAAAAATTATTATTGAGAATGAGAATCATCTTTAATACGATATGCAACGAAGGCACAACCTCAACCCCGCACTGCGTCACAATAGAGCGTTAGATGCGAAAACAACTACTTCGAGGATTGGTGGTCAAATGACCCAGGAGACGGTTACGAACGGCACTGAAGCCCTGTTCACTCGTGAAGGCATGCCTCCCGTTAAGGAAATGATCCCGTGTGCCCTTCAGCACGCACTGGCTTCGTTTGCCGGTATCATCACCCCGGCTGTCATCATGGCCGGTGTCTACGGCTTTAATAGCCAGCAGAGCACCGACATCATCCAGGTCGCGCTCATTCTTTCGGCGATCGACACGGCCCTTCAGGCCTTTGCCCCCTTCCGTCGCATCGGCGGCGGCCTGCCCATCGTCATGGGCGTTTCGTTCGCGTTCCTGCCGGCCCTGCAGGCCATGGGTGCCTCGGGCTTTAGCTTTGGTGCGCTGCTGGGCGGCGAGATCGTCGGCGGCGCCGTCGCGGTCCTCTTTGGTCTGGCCTACAGCAAGATCAAGTGGCTGTTCCCGCCCGTCGTGACCGGTACGGTCATCTTCTCCATTGGCGTCTCTCTCTATCCCACGGCCGTCAAGTACATGGCCGGCGGCATGGGCACGCCGCTGTGGGGCACCCCGCAGGCCTGGTGCGTCGCTCTTATCACCTTCGCCGTGGTCTTTGCGCTCGCCAACTTTGGCAAGGGCACGCTCAAGCTGGGCTCCGTGTTCTTTGGCATGATCGTTGGCATGATCGTCTCCATCCCCTTCGGCATGATCGACTTCTCCAGCGTCGCCACCGCTCAGGTCTTCGCCCTTCCCAAGCTCATGCCCTACGCGCTCGAGTTTGATCCCGAGGTCTGCATTACCCTCGCCGTCGTGTTCCCCATGGTTGCCATCCAGGTTATCGGTGACGTCTCCGCCGCCTGCCTGGGCTCCATCGACCGTATGCCCACCGAGCGCGAGCTCTCCGGCGCTATCGTGTCCCAGGGCCTTACCTCTATGGTCGGCGGCCTGCTGGGCGGTCTTCCCACCAGCGCCCTTGGCCAGAACGTGGGCATCATCTGCTCCAACAAGGTCGTCAACAAGTGGGTCTTTGTGATTATCGCTGCCGTCTTTGCCATCGCCGGTCTGTTCCCGCAGCTCTCTGCCGTCCTTTCCGCTATCCCGCAGCCCGTCATCGGCGGTGCTACCGTGGGCGTGTTTGGCACCATCACCATGAACGGCGTGCGCATGTTCACCCGCGAGGGCCTCACGCAGCGCACTACCACCATCGTCGGTACCTCCGTCGTCTTTGGCCTGGGTATCTGGATGGCCAGCGGTTGCCTTGCCGGCGAGGGTATGCCCGCCTGGGTGTCCACCGTCATCGGCTCCAATGCCGTAACCCCCACCGCCATCATGGCCATCGTCCTTAACCTGATTCTTCCGCAGACGCCGGTCGTGGCTCAGCACATCGATGCTGCCAAGGACGCTGCCGTGGATCTGGTCTTGCCCGAGAGCAAGAAGTAGCCAATTCGGTGCTATTCGTCGGCGGGCGCATCGCCTCGTCCGCCGACGTCATGCGGCGCCAAGCCGCACTTCAAAGGGTTTGTCCCTTTGGTGAAGCGTTGACGGGAGAGGGCCCGTTTCCGGTGTAGGCCGGCGCTTCGCACTCCGCCATGTCAGAGGTGTCAAACCCCGCCCCTGATGTTGAAGGGAGCATCCATGCTTCTGGTCGCTAACGGTTCTGTCTTTACCCGCAATGCTCAGACCCCGTTCATTCCAAACGGTGCGGTCGCCATTGACGGAGATACGATCGTCGAAGTGGGCCCCGAGTGCGAGCTCAAGGCCAAGTACCCGGATGCCGAGTACGTCGACGCCCGGGGCAACCTCATCATGCCCGGACTCATCAACTGCCACACCCACATCTACTCGGGTTTGGCCCGCGGCCTTGCCATTAAGGGCTGTAACCCTACCAATTTCCTGGAGAATCTTGAGCAGCAGTGGTGGAAGATCGACGACAACCTGACGCTCGACGGCACCAAGGCCAGCGCCTATGCCACGATTCTTGACTCCATCCGCGATGGCGTCACCACGATCTTCGATCACCATGCGAGCTTCTGCGAGATTCCGGGAAGCCTCTTTACCATTAAGGATGCCGCTCAGGAGCTGGGCATGCGTTCGTGCCTGTGCTACGAGGTCTCCGATCGACGCGGCCAGGAAAAATGTGACCAGGCCATTGCCGAGAACGCCGAGTTTGCCCAGTGGGCCGCCAAGGAGCGTCGCGATAACGACAACCACATGATCGCCGCCATGTTTGGCGGTCACGCCACCTTTACGCTGTCGGACGAGACCATGGACAAGATGGCCGAGGCCAACAACGGCCTGACCGGCTTCCACATCCACGTATGCGAGGGTATGAACGACGTGTGGGATTCCCGCCTCAACCGCGGCGGCATCAGCCCCGTCGAGCGCCTGCTGCAGCACAACCTGCTGGGTCCCGACACCATGCTGGGCCACTGCATCCACGTGACGCCCGCCGAGATGGATATCGTCAAGGAGTCCGGCACCTGGCTCGTTAACAACCCCGAATCCAATATGGGCAACGCCGTGGGCTGCGCCCCCGTGCTCGAGTTCTTCCGCCGCGGCATCCCCGTGTGCATGGGCACCGACGCCTACACCCACGACATGCTCGAGAGCCTCAAGGTCTTCCTGATCATTCAACGCCACAACGCCGCCATGCCCAACGTGGGCTGGTGCGAGGCCATGACGATGCTCTTCAAGAACAACGCCAAGATGGCGAGCAAGTACTTCGATCGCAAGCTCGGCGTGCTCGAGGCCGGCGCTGCCGCCGACGTCATCGTTATGGACTACAAGCCCTTTACGTCGCTGAGCGAGGAGAATATCGACGGCCACATGCTCTTTGGCATGATGGGCAAAAACTGCCGCACCACCATCATCAACGGCCGCGTCCTGTACAAGGATCGCGAGTTCGTTGGCATTGATGAGGACAAGATCAACGCGTGGACCATGGCTGAGTCCAAGAAGCTCTGGAGCACGCTCAACGGTCGCACCTACTAATTCACAAGTAGATTCGCGCGCGTCAGATGTTTCGCCGCATCCGACGCGCGTATAGGCGACCTCCGCGGGGTCGCCGGCGCTGTGCTAGCGCTACACCGTATTTGCGCCCGCCGCGCGGTCTCGCCGGGCGTTACAGAGAGGAGCTCACTATGAGCGACATCATGAGGCCGATCCCGTTTTCGCAGCTGATGAACTGGATCATCGAGGAGCACAAGACCCAGGACGCCATCTTTGGCGTGCGCAAGATGGTCACGACCAACCAGGAGGGTGCGCTTCCCATTTTTGACGAGCGCATCGAGACTCCGTTTGGCCCGGCCGCCGGCCCCAATACGCAGCTTGCCCAGAACATCGTGGCATCCTATGTGGCCGGTTCTCGCTTCTTTGAGCTCAAGACCGTCCAGGTTATGGACGGCGAGGAGCTCTCCAAGTGCGTCAACAAGCCCTGCATCGTGGCTCAGGACGAGTGCTACAACTGCGAATGGTCGACCGAGCTCGAGGTTCCGCAGGCCTTTGCCGAGTACGTGAAGGCATGGTTTGCCTGCCACCTGATCGCTCGCGAGTACGGTCTGGGCAGCCCGGACGGCTTTGTCTTCAACATGTCGGTGGGCTATGACCTGGAGGGCATTAAGAGCCCCAAGGTCGATGCCTACATCGAAGGCATGAAGGACGCCAGCGGCTCCGACGTCTGGAACGAGTGCCGCGCATGGGCGCTCGCCAACCTGGACAAGTTTGAGCATGTCGACGCCGCGTTTGTCGAGTCCATCCCGGCGCGCGTGTCCAACTCCATAACCGAGTCCACGCTGCATGGCTGCCCGCCGGCGGAGATCGAGCGCATCGCGACCTACCTCATCACCGAGAAGGGCCTCAACACCTACATCAAGTGCAACCCCACGCTGCTGGGCTATGAGTTTGCCCGCCAGCGTCTGAACGAGCTGGGCTTTGACTACATCGTCTTCGACGATACACACTTCCGCGAGGACCTGCAGTGGGCCGACGCCGTGCCCATGTTCGAGCGCCTGATTGCCCTGTGCGCCGAGCGAGGCTTGGAGTTTGGCGTCAAGCTGACCAACACGTTCCCCGTCGACGTGACGAGGAACGAGCTGCCTTCCACCGAGATGTACATGTCGGGCCGTTCACTGTTCTCGCTGACCATCGAGGCCGCCCGCCGCATTACCGAGCAGTTCGATGGCAAGCTGCGCATCAGCTACTCCGGCGGTGCCACGGTCTACAACATTCGTGCCCTGTACGATGCCGGCATTTGGCCCGTTACCCTGGCGACCGACGTACTCAAGCCCGGTGGCTACGAGCGCTTTAGCCAGATGGCCGGCGAGTTTACCGACCTGGATGGCAAGCCGTTCGCGGGCGTCTCTCTCGAGGCCGTGACTGCGATCCAGACCGACTCGCTCACCAACCCGCTCTACAAGAAGCCGCTGCGCCCGCTGCCCGACCGCAAGGTCGCCGGCAAGAGCCCGCTTTCCGACTGCTTTACCACGCCTTGCCGTACGAGCTGCCCCATCCAGCAGGATATCCCTGCCTATCTGGCGGCTGTTGACGAGGGCCGCTACGAGGACGCGCTCAACAATATCATCGAGCGCAACGCCCTGCCGTTCATTACCGGCACCATCTGCCCGCATCCCTGCGGCCGTGCCTGCGAGCGCGCATTCTACGAGCCCGAGGGCGCCCAGATTCGCGCCAGCAAGCTCAAGGCCGCCCGCGAGGCCATGACCGCCGTGCTGCCCAAGCTGCGCACCCAGGCCATTGCCAACGACGCCGAGCGCAACGTTGCCGTTATCGGCGGCGGCCCGGCCGGTCTGGCGACGGCGTTCTTCCTGACGCGCGCCGGCGTGCCCGTCACTATCTTCGAGGCCCGCGACTCTCTCGGCGGCGTGGTCCGTCACGTGATCCCCGAGTTCCGTATCGCGAGCGACGATATCTCCCACGATGCCGAGCTCTGCCTGGCCTTTGGCGCTAAGGTGCAGCTCAACGCCCGCGTGGAGTCCATTGACGAGCTCAAGGCTCAGGGCTTTACCGACGTGGTCGTGGCCACCGGTGCCTGGATGCCCGGCTCTGCAGGCTTGGGCGAGGGTGCCGAGCTCGACGTGCTGGAGTTCCTCGAGGCCGCCAAGAAGGGCGAGAAGCT
This sequence comes from Collinsella sp. TM06-3, assembly GCF_003436395.1. Taxonomy (NCBI): domain Bacteria; kingdom Bacillati; phylum Actinomycetota; class Coriobacteriia; order Coriobacteriales; family Coriobacteriaceae; genus Collinsella; species Collinsella sp. TM06-3. The sequence goes on from NZ_QSPG01000002.1 coordinate 106,612, forward strand.
CGAGCTGGGCGAGGACGTCGTGGTCATCGGCGCCGGCAACACCGCCATGGACGCGGCTCGCGTGGCCAAGCGTCTGGCTGGCGTGAAGAACGTGCGCCTGGTGTATCGCCGCACCAAGAAGCAGATGCCCGCCGACGAGGAAGAGCTCGATCTTGCTCTTGCCGACGGCGTTGAGTTCTGCGAGCTGCTGGCGCCCAAGGCACTCAACGGCGCAGTGCTGACCTGCGACGTTATGGAACTTGGCGAGCCGGATGCAAGTGGCCGTCGCAGCCCCGTCGCCACGGGCGAGACCGTCGAGCTTTCCGCCACCACGGTGATCTGCGCCGTGGGCGAGGGCATCGATGCCAGCCTGTACGATGCCGCGGGCGTCGAGCACGACCGTCGCGGCCGTCTTGCCGCCACCTCCACCGGCGTCGAGGGCGTCTGGGCTGCTGGTGACTGCCGCCGCGGTCCTGCCACCGTGGTCGAGGCTATTGCCGACGCCGCCGAGGTCGCTCGTGCCATTGCCGGTGTCGACTTTAACAAGTACGCCGACTGCAACGAGCAGGCCGGTCGCGAGGACACCTGCTACGAGCGCAAGGGGTCGCTGTGCCGCGACAAGCACAACTGCACCAAGACCCGCTGCCTGGGCTGCGGCTCGGTGTGCGAGGTCTGCTGCGACGTGTGCCCCAACCGCGCCAACGTGGCAATTAAGGTGCCGGGCCTGGCCAAGCATCAGGTGGTACATGTCGACGGCATGTGCAACGAGTGCGGCAACTGCGCCGTGTTCTGCCCCTACCAGGAGGGTCGTCCCTATAAGGACAAGCTCACCCTGTTCTGGAGCGAGCAGGACATGGAGAACTCCGAGAACGAGGGCTTCCTGGCTGTGGACGAGGACCACTTTAAAGTCCGCGTCGCCGGCACGGTCCGCACCGTCTCGGTCGATGCCGTCAACACCGGTCTTCCCGAGGCCGTCCGCCTGACCATCAGGGCCGTGCGCGACAACTATTCGTACCTTCTTAAGAAATAGGCGAGTCTCTTATGGCCAAATCCATTCAACATAACGTGGCCTACGTTGCCTGCGGAAGCGGTTGCGCCTCCGCAGGCGGCGACGCCCGCTGCAGCGAAGGCTGCATTGGCTGTGGCGCCTGTGTCGCGGCCTGCCCCCACGGTGCCATTGCGCTGGTCGATGGCATCGCCCGCGTGGACCGCTCCAGGTGCACGGGCTGTGGCCTGTGCGGCATGGCGTGCCCGCAGCGCGTGATTGCCTTCGTTCCCGGCTACCAGAACATCCTGGTGCGCTGCAACAACACCGACAAGGGCGCCATTGCGCGCAAGATCTGCGACACGAGCTGCATCGGTTGCGGCATGTGCGTCAAAAAGTGCCCTGCCGGCGCTATCCGCATCGAGGACAACTGCGCCCATATCGACGGCGCGGACTGCCTGTCGTGTGGCATGTGCGCTGTCGTCTGCCCGCATGGCGCCATCCACGACCGCACCGGCATCGCCGCCGGCGTGTAGAAGGGAATCACCATGGCACAGGAATTCACTTTTACCGTTAACGGCGTCGAGCGCACGACGACTCAGAACAAGCCGCTGCTCCGCTACTTGCGCGACGACCTGCACATCCATTCCGCTAAGGACGGCTGCTCCGAGGGTGCCTGCGGTACCTGCACCATCCATGTAGACGGCGCGGCCGTCAAGGCATGCGTACTGACCACCGCTCTTGCCGCCGGCCGCAACATCGTGACCGTCGAGGGCCTGCCCCAGGACGTGCGCGAGGCCTTTGTGTACGCCTTTGGCGCCGTGGGCGCCGTGCAGTGCGGTTTTTGCATCCCCGGTATGGTCATGGCGGGTGCAGCGCTCATCGCCGAGGATCCCGAGCCCACCGAGGAGCAGATCAAGTACGCCATTCGCGGTAACGTCTGCCGCTGCACCGGCTACAAGAAGATCATCGAGGGCATTGCGCTGGCCGCTGCGGTGCTCCGCGGCGAAAAGCAGATCGACGAGGACCTGGAGCGCGGCGACGATTACGGTGTGGGCAAGCGTGCCTTCCGTATCGACGTGCGCAAGAAGGTTCTCGGCGAGGGCAAGTACCCCGACGACATCGACGAGCTCGATCAGCCGGGTCTGACCTACGCCAGCGCCGTGCGCTCCAAGTATCCGCGCGCCCGCGTGCTCTCCATCGATACTTCCAAGGCCGAGGCCCTGCCCGGTGTGGTGGGCATCCTGCGCGCCGAGGACGTGCCGGTCAACCAGGTCGGCCACCTTATCCAGGACTGGGACGTCATGATCGCCCAGGGCGATATCACCCGCTGCGTGGGTGATGCCATTGTGCTGGTGGTTGCCGAGGACGAGGCGACGCTCGAGAAGGCCAAGAAGCTCGTCAGGATCGATTACGAGCCGCTGGAGCCCGTGCGCAACATCGTCGAGGCCAGGGCTGCCGACGCCCCGCGCCTGCACGACAGCTTCTTTGCCTTTGGCAACACGGTGGAGCTCAAGGACAACGTGTGCCAGAGCCGCCATGTGACGCGCGGCGACGCCGCCAAGGCGCTGGCCGAGAGCACGTTTACCGTGACGCAGCGCTTTACCACGCCCTTTACCGAGCATGCCTTCTTGGAGCCCGAGTGCGCCGTGGCCTTCCCGTACAAGAACGGCGTCAAGGTGCAGTCGACCGACCAGGGCGCTTACGATACGCGCAAAGAGTGCGCCCATATGTTTGGCTGGGACAACGAGTCCGAGCGCGTGGTCGTCGAGACCATGCTCGTGGGTGGCGGCTTTGGCGGCAAGGAGGACGTTTCGGTCCAGCACCTGGCCGCGCTCGCCGCATATAAGTTCCAGCGTCCTGTGAAGTGCAAGCTCACGCGTGCCGAGTCGCTCGCTTTCCATCCCAAGCGTCATGCGATGGACGGTACCTTTACGCTGGGCTGCGATGCCGAGGGCAACTTTACCGGCCTGGACTGCGAGATCAACTTTGATACCGGTGCCTACGCGTCGCTGTGCGGCCCGGTGCTCGAGCGCGCCTGCACGCATGCCGTCGGCCCCTACAAGTACCAGAACACCGACATTCGCGGCTTTGGCTACTACACTAACAACCCGCCTGCCGGCGCGTACCGTGGCTTTGGCGTTTGCCAGTCCGAGTTTGCACTCGAGAGTCTGATCGACCTACTGGCCGAGAAGGTCGGCCTGGATCCGTGGGAGATTCGCTACCGTAACGCCATCGAGCCGGGCGAGGTTTTGCCCAACGGCCAGATCGCCGATTGCTCCACGGCGCTTAAGGAGACGCTGCTCGAGGTCAAGGATGCCTATTACGCGCATCCCGGACACGCCGGTATCGCCTGCGCCATGAAGAACGCCGGCGTGGGCGTGGGCCTGCCCGATGCCGGCCGCTGCAAGATCCGCATCGAGAACGGCGTGGCCGTGGTCTACGCCGCTACGTCCGACATCGGCCAGGGCTGCAACACGGTCTTTTTGCAGGACGTTGCCGAGGCATGCGGTCTGCCGCTGAGCTGCATTGCCAACGGCGAGTGCTCCACCGAGAACGCTCCCGACTCCGGCACCACGTCTGGCTCGCGCCAGACGGTCGTGACCGGCGAGGCCGTGCGCGGCGCCGCCTTCCTGCTGCGCGATGCCATGGTTGGCATCGAGGCCGGTAAGCCCGCACCCGATACTCCCGTGAGCGCGCATGGCGACGGCGTCAAGATCGAGTACGACGACGGTCGCGCCTATCAGTTGCGCACGCAGGAGCTCGTCGCCGGTCAGGGTATGCATCCTCAGGATCCTGCGACCGCCATCAAGGCGCTCGAGGGATGCGAGTTTGGCTACGTGTACCTGGAGCCGACCGACAAACTGGGCGCGGATGTTCCCAACCCCAAGAGCCACATCTGCTACGGCTTTGCCACACATGTGGTCATTCTGGACGATGACGGCCGCGTGAGCGAGGTCTATGCCGCGCACGATTCCGGCAAGGTGGTCAACCCCATCTCCATCCAGGGTCAGATCGAAGGCGGCGTGCTCATGGGTATGGGCTATGCGCTTACCGAGGACTGGCCGCTCAAGGACTGCGTGCCCCAGGCAAGATACGGCACGCTCGGGCTGTTCCGTGCGCCCGAGATTCCGGATATCCACGCCATCTACGTGGAGAAGGACGAACTGCTGCCCGTGGCATACGGCGGCAAGGGCATCGGCGAGATCGCAACGATCCCCACGGCGCCCGCCGTGCAGAACGCCTACCGCGCGTTTGACGGCAAGCTACGCCCCGATCTGCCCATGGTGGATACGCCGTACAGCCGCGCCCGTCACCGCGGGTAGGGTAGAGCGCGGACGGTCATTGCTGACGGGCTGTTCGCGCTCAACACCAACTGCATATGCTGTGCCCTTGGCCCCAGCTCCATCGCGAGCCGGGGCCTTTTGTTTGGAGCGCCTCCGCATGCGGAAGCTGCGTCCCAGATTTCGGCTCCAGAATGGGACGTACTTTCCGGAACGGCTCTCAAGCGGAAATTGCATCCCGGAATCAGGCCTCAGAACGGGACACGCTTTCCGGCGGAGGCCTCAAGCGGAAGCTGTGCCCCAGAATCGAGCCCCAGAGTGGGACGTACTTTCCGGATCGGCCTTCAAGCGGAAACTGCGTCCCGGAATCGCTGCTCAGAATGGGATGTATTTTCCTCCTGAGCCTCTGACGGAAACTGCATCCCGGAATTCGGCTCCAGAGTGGGACACGTTTTCCGGAACAGCTCTCAAGCGGAAGCTGCGTCCCGTTCTGAGGCTTGATTCCGGGACGCGCTTTCCGTTGGCGTGGCCGTTGGGAAAACGCGGCCCAGATAGGGGGATGCGATTCGGCGATGCGCGGCCTAGCGGCTCCTACAGCTCCACGTCGTTGAGCCATGTCGGTAGCGCGGTCTGCCGGATGCCTGCCGTCTGCAGCTTTTTGGCGAGCATTCCTGCCGAGCGGACCTCGTTCATGGTAAAGCGCAGCAGAGGGTGACCGTAGAGCGATAGGTGCGCCTCGCGCTGTCGTTCGGCAACGAGCGCCTCGGCGGTGGTGCGTCCGGCCAGCATGGTCTGGTCGGTATATTTGATGAGCCCGTCGAGCTCGCCCAGCGTGAGTTCCCGCGTCTGGCGCTCCCAGGCAAAGTCCGTTCGTATGGGCTTGGCCGAATCGAAGGGGTCCGTCAGCTCGTATTGAAGCCAGTCGGGCGCAAAGCCCGTCTCGATCATGACGGCTCGGGCGACCGATTCTCCACCGCTCTCGGCGCGGGCGTCGGCATATCGAAGTGTCGTGAGGGCAGTGCGAATCGCGCGACCATTGCGGGCGGTCGCTCGTTGTTCGACGGCCTCCATCAACTGCTCTCGCGTAAGGCCGAGCTTTGAGATCGCCGAATCGGCAATGGGCATGCCGTCTGCAAAGCCAGTTTGCAGCAGGCAATCTGTAGCCGTTTGGATGGGCGGCGTTACTGATGTGCCGGATAGACGGATTGCTCCGGCCGGCTCGATCTGATGCCGCTGAATATGCGCGCCCGGGCGAGCCGACGGCTTTGTCGAGCTACAGACATGCACAACGTTCAGATGTCGCCACGAGACCTCGAGCCCCAGCAGGCAGGCGGCCGAAAACGAGCAGAACGTCCAATCGGGGTGGATGATCGCAAGGGCGCGGAGGATTTCGCAATGGCGTTGCGCTCGGTTGAGTTCATCCCAGCGCGTTTTTCGCGCAAACAACCCCGGCATGGGCGAGACAACCGTGCCGCCGGTGCGCCGAAGGAGCGCTTTTCGGATCGCCGTGCTCGGGGGAATCAGACAGCGCCCCTCTTGTTCGGCTTGAGTGAGCAGTTGGTCGATGAGCTGGTCATTGCAATGGGTCATGAGCTACCGCCTCCTTTTGGGTAGCAAAAACGTATCAGCTGGAACTTGCCGCTCAGCTGACCAAAAGCTGACCAAAATCTAACCATGCAGGTAGATGGCCTGCTTTTGGCGACATATTTCTTGTTTGAATCGGTGGGCGGTAATCGGCGACCGTGAACGGTAGCTGGATATGAAGTCTTGGTAAGTTTCGGGACGTGTACTTTTTGAAAAAGAGCATTCTATCTGCTGTTTTGTGTTTCTGGATCGCATATTTGAAGGCATGTGATAAGGCCGGCGGACTGTCGCCTTGTATCTGCGGAAACTGTGACCCGGAATTGCCACTCGGAATGGGACGCGCTTTCCGGACAGCCCTCAACCGGAAACCGCATCCCAGATTTCGGCTCCAAACCGGGATGCGCTTTCCCGGCGGCGTTTCTGGCGGAAATTGCGCCCCGGAATGAGCGCTCAGAGTGGGACATGCTTTCCTAACGAGGCCGCATGCGGAAACTACGTCCCGGATTCGACGCTCAGGACGGGATGCCGTTTCCGATAGAGGCATGGGGTGGAAAGCCTCCCATTTCTAATGTTCAAGAAATGGGAGGCAGCTCATCGCGAGTCGGGGCCTTTTGTTTGGAGCGGAGGCAGCATCCCGGAATTCGGGCAATCCGGTGGTCAGGGGTTGAGCGAGCGTCGCGCTAAGGATGCCAAGCATAAAACCTTCAATGAGAATGGCGTAAAAACTACATTGAAAGTAGCGTAAAATCCGCATTGAGAATGGCGTAATTTCGCATATCGCATGATCGCCCGAGCTTGCACACGGCCTTTTGCGAGCTCTTGCCATGAACGAGAGCCAGGCTGTCACGTACAAGACGCTCATGAAGGATGCCTCGTACGGCGAGGCGGGTCCCGACGAGAGGACCATCGCTGCGTACCTGGACCTCTTCAACAGGCTCAAGCTGACCGAGGACCTGTGCGGATGGGAGCCGCCCATGCGCTCGAAGGCCCGCGTTCGCGTGCGCCCCAAGCGCTACTTCTGCGACCCGTTACTTGCGGCGACGTTGCTGGGGGCTACCCCTGAGCGGCTGCTTGGCGATATGCAAACGTTTGGGATGCTCTTTGAGAACCTCGTTCTGCGCGACGTGCGCGTGTTCCTTTCCACCTACGGCGGTGTCGACAACAGTGTCCATTATTTCCGAGATGAGAAGGGCCTTGAGGTCGATCTGATCGTTGAGCACGACGGGCGCTGAGGAGCCATCGAGGTCAAGCTGAGCGATGCGAAAGTAGACGATGGAGCGAGAAATCTCAAGGCGCTGGAGAGGAAAGTGCTCTCCAATCCTGACGCCCAGAATGCCGCGCCGGCGTTTTTGCCGGTCGTGGTTGGAAAGGGGAGCATTGCCTACACACGCGACGACGGCGTGGCGGTGATCCCCGTGGCGGCACTTGGGGCGTAGTGTTTTTGCGGGCGTGCCGTGCTTCCTTTACCGAAAATCCATTTGGTAAACCCGGTGCCCGTGGGTAAAATAAGGTCGACGGCAGCCCAAGTAGTGAAGAGCTGGGCAGCGCCGTTGCTTGGATTAAGGGGTCATCGCCTTAGCGGCGTCGACCCCTCTTTTTATGCTTCGTATGCTGCTTGAGTGCCTCGGTAAGTCCGATAAGCGCCGTGAGGAGCGAGACCAAAGCGGTCAGGAGCTTCACAAAATCAGTCAGATCGGTCATGGGCATCACCTCCCGTCGCATGGAGGGCGCTGCCCGGCACATGGAACTGCCGTCAACAATAACCAGTCTATCAAACTGCAGCCATAAATACGAATATATGTTCGATAATAACAGCGACGTGACCATCTCAAAGCGCAGCTTTACGCAAGGATGCCGGAAAGCTGCACTGTGCGATTTCATGTCCGCACGGGCAGCTACACTTGCTGTGATATGACCGTTCGAGAAACGAGCGGCAAGCAACGGAGAGAGGCCCTAACCGTGTCAGCTGAAAAGATGCCGGGTGTCTCGGCTATCGATACGACGAACTTTGCGCGCCAGATTGTGCTGGACTTTGAGTTTGCGCCGGTGCCAAAGCAGCGTCAGCGCCGTGGACTGTGCAATGAGATTATCGAGGCCGGCACCGTCAAGCTCGATTACCACGGCAACGTTATGGGCGAGTTCTCGCAGTTTGTACAGACGGAATTTACCGAAGGCGTTGCGTTCCCCGTTCGCGAGCTCACAGGGATATCGGCCGTGGGCACCGCGATGGCCGATCCGCTCTACATGGTGATCAAAAGGCTCAGCGATTGGATCGGGCGCTACTCCGCCCAGGTGGTCTGTTGGAGCGGGGCGGATCGTCGACAGCTTTTGATCGAGTGCCAAGCAAAGCACATCGATCTTTCCGCATTTCCTACGGACTGGGCCGACCTGCAGGCGTTTTACACCTCGATCATGGACATGAGCAGCCACGGGTGCGTCTCTTTGAGTGACGCAGCGACGTGGTTTGGCATCGAGTTCGACGAGTCGACGGGTCACGCCCACAGCGCTCTGGCCGATGCGCGCGTGACCGCCAAGCTGCTCAAGCAGATGATGGACGGGGACTACCGCGTGAGCCCGCGCGCCCAGGAGGTCCGTCAACGGTGGGGGATGGGCGAGCGAGCTCAGACGCGCCTTTCCAGCAAGTGCTCCGAGCTGGGCGACCTGCTGCTAAAGCTGAAGGCGGAGGGGGTAGGCCTTTTGAGAACGCCATTCGGTTTGGCATGGCGGGGCTGTAAGCGCGAGCCCGCCCTGCTGTTTGAATCGAAGCGTCAACCAGTATGACGAGCTGTCTGGCCTGTCTGCCTACGCCCCCGCAATCCCGCGGGCCGCACTCAACAGCTCATACTCCCTCTGGCTCCACTAGTACAGCTCGGCCGTGCGTACGGCGTCGCGGCACAGGTCCAGGAATGCCTCGGCTCCCTCGCAGAAGCACTCTCGGGCAAAGGCGCCGGATCCGTCCGCAACGCATATGCCGTCAGCAAAGAGCTTCCAGCTAGACGGCTCGCGAGAGTCGTCTCCAAGCAGCTTGATCTGCAGCACGTGCGGGCTGCCGGCGGCGCAGAGTTCTTCCTAGAGCACCTGCACCGTAAAGCGCATCTGGTGGGAGAGGCTGCTCTTGATCATGGCCGAGGCGTAGCCATTTGGCTTATCCAGAAGATGCATGTGATTCGGTTTGACGATCAGGTTGTGGAAGTTACGCTCGCTGCGCACGGAGAAATTGTCCATACGGACTCCTTTCATCGATGTTGGCAGGGCCACCGTGCCTCTTGGCCGGTTGGCGTCGGGATCGTGGAGCCAACTCTCTACCCCGACTCTGGATAAAATGCGCCCGCTCCTTGCGGGCAAGAGGAAGTCTATCAACGTGTACGGACAGAAATCAAGCGCCGCCTGCGAAATGACGCGTGAACGGCGTTGGTTTCCCAAGTGATTATTCGGCTTTCATCCGGAAAAGTGTCGAAATCAGCCGTGTAAAAGTACGGAAAAGTGTCGAAATAGGCACCTTAAAACTTCGGAAAAGTGTAGCTGGATGACAAAACAGCACTTAGAAGCCGGTGCTGGATGCGGGATCCTGCGGCCGCCTTCAGCTCTCGCTACTCATCGTCTCCGTCGTTGGGGTCGCCCTTGAGGGTGTTGATGTCCAGGTACTCGTCATCGTTCTCTTTTTGCTGGGTCTCCGACTCCGCTTGGGTGGGGCCGGAGAACAGCCGGAATCCCTCAAACGCAATGACGCCGAGCAGGGCAATGACAATGGCGATAAAGGCAACCTTGACTGCCTGCGGAAATTCCGAAAAACGCAGCGCCTTTTCCTCGGCGTAATAATCGGCGAAGCGCTCGTCGCCCGTGCTTTTGGTATACGCCGGCGCGGACGCGGCCTCCGGGTCATATTCCGGTGCAGGCGTGGCAGCGTACGGATCGTTGAGATAATCGCTCGATGCGGTGCCATAATCCTCGGTCTCGATGCGATCGGTGCCAGCATAGCCATCGGAATAATCGGAATATGCCGCACCGCCCTCATAGTCCGCGGCGCTCGTGTTGGCGGCAAAAAGCGGGTTAACTGGAACGTCGAGCGCCGGCATGCCGGTAGAGGTCTCATCCAGACCGGCTGCAGCCCAGGAATCGTAGGCAACCTGATGGGCAACGGGCTCATCGAGCCTTGTGACCGGAGACTTGCGTGCCGCAGGAACGGGCAACTGCTGGGCGCTGTACATAACGGTGCTGTCGGCCGATTTGCTCCGCGTCGCCGCAGCGAGAAATGCCGCCGTCTCGGACGGGTCGCTTGCGGGGCGGGGAGCGGGTGTGGGCGCCGAAATGGGTGCGGGCGTAGACGCGGGCGTCGAAACAGGCGGCTGCGCAGGAGTCGGCGCAGATGCGGGCTTAGGCGCAAGTGCGGGATTGGGGCTTGACGGGCGAGCCCCGCCGCCCATGAGTTCGTCGGCGGTCCACGGGCGATCATCCATCACGTCGTCAAGGCTCAGCGAAAACAGGTCGTCTTCACCCTCATCGAACATGCGGTGCACATGTCCACCAATTGCCGGAATCAATCCGCGACCGGTGCATGATGCCTTGCTCAACGCCATTCTGTTCCACCCTTTCGAAATACTAATGACATCGATTATATGGAACTTCCCAAGCGGCTCGGTCTTGGATTCATGCTTTCCAGAACTCGCGCCCAAAAGGGGAGGGACAATCCAGGCGAGTGCCTACTTGTCGTCGGCCGCCGCCTTGGCCTCATTGAGGTAGCTATAGAAGCTGTACTTGGAGATGCCAAAGAACTCGCAGGCGCGCTCGCTCGACTTGGAAATGAGGAAGGCGCCGCGACGGTCGAGGTAGCCAATGGCGCGAATGCGCTCATCTTTGGTCATGAGCGCCGCGGGCTTGCCCACAAACTGCTCGCACTCGTGCAGCAGGTCCTCGAGCAGGTCGCCGATGTTCTTGGTAATGGGCTCGGGCTCGGTGTAGCCCGTGCCGCCGGTGCCGGTAAAGGCGTCGAGCGAACGCTCAAAAGCCTTCATAAGCGTAATGTCAAAGTTGATGCCCAAAATGCCGACGGGCTTGCCTTCGTCGTTGCGGATAAAGATGGTCGAGGACTTGAGCAGCTTGCCATCGGTGGTTTTAGTGAGGTACGGCTCGCGGTCGTGTACGTCGGTGGTGCCCTCGTGCATGGACTCAAACACGATATGGCTGGGGCCGTCACCCAGTTTGCGCCCGCTGACGTGGCCATTTTCGATCACTACGATGGAGTGGTCCACGTCCTCGGTCTCCAGATCGTGGACGACGACTTCGCAGTTGGGGCCAAATTGGAGCGCCAGACCGTGTGCAAGGCGCTTGTAAAACTCAATCTGTGCGGGGGTCATGGGTGCCTTCCTAAAAATTTGTTTGGGCACACTTTGCCATAAACCACACTTGTTCGCAAATAACGAAAGCGTTGCTGCGTTATGTGACCGTTTGGCGGCGAAAAGGTACCGATTGCGGCAACAAACAATTTGTTAGGTTATCCAATCAAAAAGTGTGATAGAACATTGCTAACAAACTTTTTGTTTGGCATCCACATAAAAGTTCAGCCGTGTGAATGGGATCGGGCTGAAACGCGTATGCGGGGGCCGGCAAGAGAGGACTTAAGGAGTTCACCGTATGGCCGATAAGATCCAGTGGGCGGGCAACACGATGCCCAAGAGCGATGACAAGCACTTGGGAATCATGAGCCTCGACCACGTGAAGAAGGCCCGCGCCTTCCACCAGTCGTTCCCTCAGTACACCGTTACTCCGCTTGCCCGCCTGGACGGCCAGGCCGCGCGCCTGGGCCTGTCCAACCTGTGCGTTAAGGACGAGAGCTATCGCTTTGGCCTCAACGCCTTTAAGGTCCTGGGCGGCTCGTTTGCCATGGCCAACTATATTGCCGACGAGACCGGCAAGGACGTTGCCGACTGCACCTTCGATTACCTGACCTCCGATCAGCTGGCCGAGGACTTTGGCCAGGCTACCTTCTTTACCGCCACCGACGGCAACCATGGCCGCGGCGTGGCATGGGCTGCCAACAAGCTGGGCCAGAAGGCCGTCGTGCACATGCCCAAGGGTTCCACCAAGCCCCGCTTCGATAACATTGCCGCCGAGGGCGCCACGGTGACCATCGAAGAGGTCAACTACGACGAGTGCGTGCGCATGGCCGCCGCCGAGGCCGACGCCTGCGAGCGCGGCGTCATCGTTCAGGACACCGCCTGGGAGGGCTACGAGAAGATCCCGTCCTGGATCATGGAGGGTTACGGCACCATGGCTTCCGAGGCTGCCGAGCAGCTGCGCGAGATGGCTATCAACCGCCCGACGCACGTCTTTGTCCAGGCTGGCGTAGGCTCGCTCGCCGGCGCCGTGGTGGGCTACTTCACCAACCTGTATCCCGATAACCCGCCCACCTTCGTCGTGGTTGAGTGCGCACCGGCCGCCTGCCTGTACAAGGGCGCTGCCGCCGGCGACGGAGATCCGCGCATCGTGGACGGTGACATGCCCTCCATCATGGCCGGCCTGTGCTGCGGCGAGCCCAACATCTTGGGCTGGGATATCCTGCGCAACCACACCACCGCCTTCGTGTCCTGCCCCGACTGGGTCACCGCTCGCGGCATGCGCACCCTGGGCGCTCCCGAGAAGGGCGACCCGCGCGTCATCTCCGGCGAGTCCGGCGCAGTGACCACCGGTCTGGTCGAGACCCTCATGCTCGACCCCGAGTACGCCGAGCTCAAGGAGCTCATCGGCCTGGACAAGACGAGCTCCGTGCTCTGCTTCTCCACCGAGGGCGACACCGATCCGGATCAGTACCGTCGCATCGTCTGGGAGGGCGAGTACCCGACTTGCTAGCAGGCTGACCTGTCCGGAGGCAGCCGGAGGACTTTACTCCCTGCTCGGACAGTCCTGCTCGCACGGAGAGCACATTAAGTGCTCTCCGGCTCGTGCGGAACTCGCGACGGAGCAAAGTCCTCCGTCCGCCTCCTATGGTTGCTTGCTTGCCGGGTGCTCGACCTCACGCTGCTTGGCACAAGTGATCTATCTGAAATATCTACCTGTAGGTAAACCCTTGTAGAAAGGTTGACTGTTATGACTAAGGAACTCGATTTCGAGGCAATTAAAAACGCTGCTGAGTCTCACCGCGCTGACATGACCCGCTTCCTGCGCGCCATGATCTCGCACCCCTCTGAGTCCTGCGAGGAGGGCGAGGTTGTCGCTTGCATCAAGGCCGAGATGGAGAGCCTTGGCTATGACGAGGTCAAGGTCGATGGCTTGGGTAACGTCATGGGCTTTATGGGCGAGGGCGACAAGATCATCGCCATCGACTCCCACATCGACACCGTCGGCATCGGCAACATCGAGAACTGGGATGCCGATCCCTATGAGGGCTACGAGACCGACGAGATCATCTACGGCCGCGGCGGCTCTGACCAGGAGGGCGGTATGGCTTCTGCTACCTACGCTGCCAAGATGATGAAGGACATGGGCCTCATCCCCGAGGGCTACAAGATCATGGTCGTCGGCACCGTCCAGGAAGAGGACTGCGACGGCATGTGCTGGCAGTACATCTACAACAAGGACGGCATTAAGCCCGAGTTCGTCATTTCCACCGAGCCTACCGACGGCGGCATCTATCGCGGTCACCGCGGCCGCATGGAGATCCGCGTCGACGTTCACGGCACCTCCTGCCACGGCTCCGCTCCCGACCGCGGCGACAACGCCATTTACAAAATGGCCGACATCATCGCCGACGTCCGCGCCCTCAACAACAACGGCTGCGACGAGTCGACCGACATCAAGGGCCTCGTCAAGATGCTCGACCCCAAGTACAACCCCGAGCACTTCGAGGACGCCCGCTTCCTGGGCCGCGGCACCTGCACCGTCAGCCAGATCTTCTACACCAGCCCCAGCCGCTGCGCTGTCGCTGACTCCTGCGCCATCTCCATCGACCGTCGCATGACCGCCGGCGAGACCTGGGAGTCCTGCCTGGACGAGATCCGCAACCTGCCGGCCGCCAAGAAGTACGGCGACGACGTGAAGGTCTCCATGTACATGTACGACCGTCCGTCCTGGACCGGCGAGGTTTACGAGACCGAGGCTTACTTCCCCACGTGGATCAACAAGGAGACCGCTCCGCACGTCAAGGCCCTCGTCGACGCCCACAAGGCCATGTTCGGTGACGAGCGCATCGGCTGCGAGCCCAGCATGGACAAGCGCACCGGTCGTCCGCTGTGCGACAAGTGGACCTTCTCCACGAACTGCGTTTCCATCCAGGGCCGCTATGGCATCCCCTGCGTTGGCTTTGGCCCGGGTGCCGAGTCTCAGGCTCACGCTCCCAACGAGGTCACCTACAAGGACGACCTGGTCACCGCTGCTGCCATGTACGTGGCTGCCCTGAACCTCTACGATCCGAGCCAGGCCGATGGCGACGCTACCGTGTTCCGCGCTGGTCTGACCAACAACAAGATCGACTAGTCCCATTCCTTGATCTTGTTGAGCCGGGGACAGCCTGTGTCCCCGGCACCCCCTGTTGACTTGGGGCCCGCGGTCGTTATCTCCCATGCTTCCTCAACGGTAGCGGGTCCTCGTCATAGTGCTCTGCATGTTCTAGCCACACGCGCATGCCGGGGCACATCTACTCATTGCGATCGTTTCACCTTTAGAAAGGACATTTACATGGACGCTAAGTTTACCGAGCTCGTCGAGCAGCTGAACGGCCTCGATTTTAAGGGCATGTACGGCAGCGACTTCCTGCACACCTGGGACAAGACCACCGATGAGCTCAAGGCGCTCTACATCGTCGCCGACGCCCTGCGCGAGCTGCGCGAGAACAACGTTTCGTCCAAGATCTTCGATTCGGGTCTGGCCGTCTCGCTGTTCCGTGACAACTCCACCCGTACGCGCTTCTCCTTCTCTAAGGCAGCCAACCTGCTCGGCCTTGAGCTGCAGGACCTGGACGAGAAGAAGTCCCAGATCGCTCACGGCGAGACCGTCCGCGAGACCGCTACCATGATCTCCTTCATGGCCGACGTCATTGGCATCCGCGACGACATGTACATCGGCAAGGGCGACGCCTACATGGCCGAGGTCTCCGAGTCCGTGCAGCAGGCCTACGAGGACGGCGTTCTGGATCACCGTCCCACGCTCATCTCCCTGCAGTCCGACTCCGATCACCCCACGCAGTCCTCTGCCGACATGCTCTACCTCATCAACGAGTTTGGCGGCCTCGAGAACCTCAAGGGCAAGAAGGTTGCTGTCACCTGGGCCTACTCGCCCTCTTACGGCAAGCCGCTGTCCTGCCCGCAGTCGCTGATCAGCCTGCTGCCCCGCTTTGGCATGGACGTCACCCTGGCCCACCCCGAGGGCTACGACCTCATGCCCGAGGTCGTCGAGCGCGCTAAGGGCTACGCCGCCGAGTCCGGCACCACCTTTAAGCAGGTCAACACCATGGCCGAGGCCTTCGAGGGCGCCGACATCGTGATCCCCAAGAGCTGGGCTCCGTTTGCCGCCATGGAGAAGCGTACCAACCTGTACGCCGAGGGCGACGACGCCGGCATCGCTGCGCTCGAGAAGGAGCTGCTCGCTCAGAACGCTACGCATCAGGATTGGTGCTCCACGACCGAGCTCATGGAGAAGACTGCCAACGGCCAGGACACCATCTTTATGCACCCGCTGCCCGCCGACATCTCCGGTGTCTCTTGCGAGCACGGCGAGGTCAACGCCGACGTCTTCGACATGCACCGTGTGGGCATGTACAAGGAGGCCAGCTACAAGCCGTACGCTATCGCAGCCATGATGTTCCTGCAGAAGGTTGCCGATCCCGCCGCTACCCTCAAGGCCCTCGACGAGCGCAACACCGCCCGTTGGTTCCAGGCCTAAAGCCGGGTTGAGGTAAGCCATGTAAAAGGGGCACTCTGCCAACCGGCGGGGTGCCCCCTTTTTTTGCATCGTGGGCGTGCGGGATAAGCGCTTTCGATGCAGATGCCCCACGGCGCGAGTTATGGGTACGATGGTTTCAGGGGAGGTATCGCCATGAAACTTGGTTGCGTCATTATGGCCTCGGGCGAGGGCAAGCGGTTTGGCTCTAACAAGATGCTCGCCGATATCTATGGCGAGCCGCTGATTGCCCGGACCATCGATTCGGTCCCCGGGGGCTTTGATGTTGTGGTTTCGACGCGTTGGCCCGAGGTCGCTCAGATTTGCGAGGACAAGCATTGCCCGTGCGTGCTGCACGATGGCGAGTTGCGCAGCGAAAGCGTCCGTGCGGGCCTTTCGTGGGGAGTCGAACGCAACTGGAAAGGTTGCCTCTTTTTGCCGGGCGACCAGCCGCTCGTGAGTTTGGATTCTTTTGAGGCTATGGTTCGTGCATTTGACGAGCGTGGCCGCAAGCATCCGGTGCGTCTTGCGTGCAACGGTGAGCCTTCGAGCCCGGTGCTCTTCCCAAGGCGACTGTTCCCTTCGCTCGTGCTTCTCGAGGGCAAGGACGGTGGTGGGTCGATTATCAAGGGCCGCACCGACGTTGCGTTAGTCGAGGCGCGTGCCTACGAGCTGTGGGACGTCGATACCGCCAAGGGACAGCGACGCATAACGGAGCATATCGCCGCCTGCTCGTATTTTGATCGCGTGGCCAACTGCATCAATCAATAAGGAGCAATTATGATCATCATCAAAAACGGCGCGCTCGTGACGCCCCAGGGGCTTCGCCGCGCCGATCTTGCCATGGAGGGCGACAAGATTGTGCGGATCGCCGCAGCGATTGAGCCGGCCGAGGGCGATACCGTCCAGGACGCCACCGCCTGTTGGGTGTTCCCCGGCTTTGTCGATGGCCACACGCACATGCAGTGCTGGACTGGCATGGATTGGACGGCCGATAGCTTTGAGACCGGCACACGTGCGGCTGCCTGCGGCGGTACGACGACCATCGTGGACTACGCGACGGCTGATCGCGGCGTGACCATGCCCGATGTCCTTGCCGAGTGGCATCATCGCGCCGACGGAACCTGCACGGCCAACTACGCTTTTCATATGGCACTCGCCGAGTGGAATGAGCGCAACCGCGCCGATCTTTCGGCCATGCGCGAGGCGGGCGTATCGTCGTTTAAGACCTACTTTGCCTACGACCACCTGCGCTTGGACGATGCCGAGACGCTCGAGGTGCTGGAGGAGCTCAAACGCGTGGGCGGCATGCTCTGCGTGCATTGCGAGAACGGCACGTTGGTGAATGAGCTGCAGAAGCGCGTGTACGAGCAGGGGATTCATGGGCCCGAGGGGCATGCGCTCAGCCGTCCGGACGTGTGTGAGGCCGAGGCCGTGAGCCGCCTGCTGTATCTGGCGCACCTAGCCGGCGACGCACCGGTCAACGTGGTGCATCTTTCGACCAAGCTGGGGCTCGAGGCCATTCGCGCTGCCAAGGCGCGCGGGCAGAAGAACATCTATGTCGAGACCTGCCCTCAGTATCTGATGCTCGACGATACGTGCTACTTGGAGCAGGGCGAGGACGGCTTTGCGGGCGCCAAGTATGTGATGAGCCCGCCGCTGCGCCATGCCGGTGACCGTGCCGCGCTGCGCGAGGCGCTTGTGGCCGGCGAGATCGATACCATCGCCACCGACCACTGCAGCTTTAACCTGCATGGGCAAAAGGACCGCGGGCGCGACGACTTCCGCGCGATTCCCAACGGCGGGCCCGGTGTGGAGCATCGCCCCGTCGCGATCGCTACGAGCTTTGAGGGACAGCTGGGCCCCGAGGATCTGTGCCGCTTGATGAGCGAGAACCCGGCGCGCGTCTTTGGCATGTATCCGCGCAAGGGCTGTCTTGCTGAGGGCTCCGATGCCGACGTGTGCGTGTGGGATCCCAAGGTGCGCTGGACGATCAGTGCCGCGACGCAGCATCAGGCCGTGGACTACACGCCGCTCGAGGGCTTTGAGGCACATGGCCGCGCCAAGGCCGTGTTTGTGAATGGCGTGCTGGCGGCGCGCGACGGCGAGCCCACCGGAGCCCAGCCCGGTCGCTACGTTCCCCGCTAACGGGGGGGGGGTGCCGGACCCTCTCCGCAGTTGCGGTGAAATAGTTCCTGTTTAGCCGCCAAATAGGCCGTTTCAGGAACTATTCCACCGCAACTTATAGGCCTGCTGGGGCAGCGCCGGCTACTTGAGGCTGGTGGCGACGATGGGGCGGCCGAGGACAGCCTCGAAGCGATCTGCCATCGTTGGGTCGGCAAGCGTATCGACTTGGTTGAGCATGACGCGTGCGGTGCTGAGTTTCAGCACCTGCATCTCGGCATTGAGCACCTGGGCGACGCGCTCGGGCGTGGCGATGTCGGTGAGCTCGCAGCCGCAACGCTCGCAAAAGAGCTCGGGGCGGTGGACGGCTTCGTTGATGGGCTTGCCGAGCCCCGAGGCGCCGACGAGCCAGATAACGTTGACCGTCCCGGCGGGAACGACCGGCTCCCACGGGGCGTGCGCCTTGAGCGGGAGCCGCTTGCTGCCGTCCGCCTCGGCCAGGACGTAGTCAAAGCGCTGCGCCAGCTGGTCGAGCGGCTCGGCAGGGGAGGAGAGCTTGCCCGTCTCCGGGTCCAAAACACCCGCCTGGCAGATACTTCCGCGGCTCATGCCCGCGCATGCCTCGCAGGTGCAACCGGGGACATGCGAGGCGCCCGGCTTCCAAGGCACGGCGTCCAGGCGACGGCTCGACCCGTCCCACGGCACGCCGGCGACGGGGAACATATGCGTGGTGGTGCAGAGGAGCGCGCGGCCGCCAGCGCGCATAAGCTCAAGGCCGAGCGTCTTTAGCAAGGTCGACTTGCCACCGCTGCCGATAATCGCGGTAATGCCCGGCTTGATCCTGAGCGCCGAGGCAAGATTGCCGCTAACCGTTTCCATCTGTTCACCGCCGTATAATACTGTGATAATAAATAATCATCAGAGTAGCGGTCGAACCGCTTTTGCTCTGCTCAAACCGTAGCACAGGGAGGTGCCCCGGGAATGCTCGTTTATGTTCGCGGCGCCGGCGATATCGCCACGGGTGTCGCTGCCCGTTTGGTGCGCGCCGGCGTGTCGGTCGTTATGGCCGATATCGCGGTTCCCACGTGCATCCGTCGCACAATCAGTTTTTGCGAGGCCATTCGCTTGGGCGAGGTCCAGGTCGAGGGTATTTGCGCCCGCTTGGCGCAGACGCCGGCAGAGGTGCTTGCAATTACCGAGGCCGGAGACGTCGCCGTCGTGGTAGACCCCCAGGCCAAGATGCTCGACGAACTGAAGCCCGCGGCCGTGGTGGACGCGATTCTGGCCAAGCGCAACTTGGGCACCACGCGCGATATGGCGCCTGTCGTTATTGCCGTGGGACCGGGCTTCACCGCGCCGGTTGACTGCGACGCCGTGGTCGAGACCATGCGCGGGCATTTTCTCGGCCGTGTCATTACCCAAGGTTCGCCCCAGCCCAACACGGGCGTGCCGGGCATTATCGCCGGCTATGGCAAGGAACGTGTTATCCACAGCCCCGCCGCCGGCGTGTTTCGGTCCGACCGCGCAATCGGCGACATCGTGAGCGCCGGAGACGTGATTGGCTACGCGGGCGATACGCCCATGTGCACGCAGATCGATGGCTGTCTGCGCGGGCTTTTGGCGAACGGCGTGCAGGTGACTGAGGGCTTTAAATGCGCCGATGTCGACCCGCGCGGCGATGCCAGCTATATCAACTACATTTCGGACAAAGCGACGTCGGTCGGCGGCGGCGTGCTCGAGGCACTCGCTATGCTCACCGATGTCTTTAGAGGATAGAAGGCGGCAATGGAAAAGCTCGATGTGGTGAATGCGGCGCTTGCCGCCCTGCGTGCTGGCGAGACGTGCGAGCTGGTGGTCGTGGCCGGTACGGCGGGGTCGTCCCCGCGCGGTGTGGGCGCCTGGATGGCCGTCTTTGCCGATGGCAGCCAGGCGGGCACTATCGGCGGCGGCAAGATTGAGCTCTTTGCGCTGGATGAGGCGCGCGAGCTCCTGAGCGCGGGACGGTCGCGTCTGGTCCGCTACACCATGGGCGGCGAGAACTCCGATACCGGCATGATCTGCGGCGGAGCCATCTGCCTGTGCTACCTGCATTTGGATGCGACTCAGGCACCGTTGTTCCAGTCGGTTGCCGACGTCTTGGCCTATCGGCGCATCGGCGACTTCGTCATCGACTTTGAGCCGTTTATCGCGAGCGCGCTCGAGGGCGATGTGGTTGAGTACCATGGCGAGACATCGCGCCATACCATTGCCGGCTGCCCCGAGCTTTCGCTGGTGGAGGAGGGGAGTAAGGTCACCTACACCAACGCCGCCTCCGAGATTCCCCCGGCGCACATCGAGACGCTCTGCCCCGAGGGCCTGACCTATATCTTTGGCTGCGGCCACGTGGGTGCTGCGACGGCGCGGGTGCTCACGGCGGCGGGCTTTGCCGTTGTGGCTTGCGACGACCGCCCCGGCACACTGACCCCCGAATGGGTGCCCGGTGTCTACGACCGTCGTCTGGTCGACTACAAGAGCCTGAGCAAGCAGTGCCCCATCGGCCCGCGTGACCTAGTGGTCGTCGCCACGGCGGGTCACAAGTCCGATATCGACGTGGTGATTCAGGCCATGCGCGCCAAGCCAGCCTATCTGGGCTGCTTGGGTTCGCGCCGTAAGACGGCCTTTGTGCGCGCCCGCCTGGAGCAGGAGGGCTTTACGCAGGACCAGATCGACGGGCTGCACCTGCCGATCGGCGTTGCCATCGAGGCCGAGGATCCCGAGGAGATTGCCATCTCCATCGCTGCCGAGATGATCCACCTGCGCCGCACCAAGCTCGTCCCCCGCAAGCGCTAGTCGCATCCCCATCAATAAGATGCGGCGAAATACGGACTGTTTAAGCCGGTTAAGCCGTCAAACAGTCCCTATTTCACCGCAACTGCCATTTTGATCCCCTAGGGATCAATATGTGCGGGGGAGTTGTGGAGTTGTGCAGGCAGACGAGGTTTTTCTGGAAATACGCTCCCGATGCGCGTATAGTACCGATTGTTTTGTCGGCTCCTGCTGCGTCGAGTCCAAACCGCGTAAATGCCATGAGCGGCGCGGATGCAGCCAGGAGGCACGAGGACAACCCATCGTGGCCACGCCCCGTGCTTAAAACCCCAAGAAGGAGTGAACAATGGCAGAAGAGAAGTATGTGCCGCGTCTGAAGACCAAGTACAACAACGAGGTCAAGCAGCAGCTTCAGGACAAGTTCCAGTACGAGAACGTCATGATGATCCCCAAGTTTGAGAAGATCGTCGTGAACATGGGTGTCGGCGAGGCCGCTACCGATTCCAAGGCCATCGACGGTGCCGTGCGCGACCTGCGCGCCATCACCGGCCAGCAGCCGATGATCACCCGTGCCCGCAAGTCCATCGCTACCTTCCGCCTGCGCGCTGGTATGCCGATCGGCTGCAAGGTTACCCTGCGTGGCGACCGTATGTGGGAGTTCTTCGATCGTCTGACCTCCGTCGCGATCCCCCGTATCCGCGACTTCCGCGGCATCTCCGCCAAGAGCTTCGACGGCCGTGGTAACTTCTCCATGGGCGTCACCGAGCAGCTCATCTTCCCCGAGATCGACTTCGACTCCGTCGATCACCAGCGTGGTATGGACATCACTTTCGTGACCACCGCCAACACCGATGAGGAGGCCAAGGCCCTTCTGGACGCCTTCGGTTTCCCGTTCAAGAAATAGGTTCACCTGCCCTATGAGCGCCGTTCCCAGAAGGGGGCGGCGCTTGGGGCGAACAATACTCTATGTGAGGAGGATATAAGTGGCTAAGACATCGATGATCGTCAAGTGCAATCGCAAGCAGAAGTTCTCTACTCGTGAGTACACGCGCTGCCAGCGCTGCGGCCGTCCGCACTCTGTGTACCGCAAGTTCGGCCTGTGCCGTGTCTGCTTCCGCGAGCTTGCACTCAAGGGCGAGCTTCCCGGCGTTAAGAAGGCCAGCTGGTAAGTCACTACCAGCGTTTCAAGCATCAGTTTGGAACAGGGAAAACGCGCTAAAAAGGCTTTGCCGTTAAGGGCGGCGAAGAACCAAGAGCACGTGTTCATCAAGAACGAAGGAGAATCTGTATGAACCTTACAGACCCGATCGCAGATATGCTTACGCGCATCCGTAACGCTAACTCTGTGAACAAGGCCACGGTCTCCATGCCGAGCAGCAAGAAGCTCGTCGAGATCGCTCGTGTTCTGCACGAGGAGGGCTACATCGAGGGCTACGATGTCGAGGACACCGTTCCCCAGAAGACTCTGCACATCACGCTTAAGTATGGTCCCAAGAAGGCTAAGGTCATCAACGGCATCCGCCGCATTTCCAAGCCGGGCCTGCGTAAGTACACCGGCGTTGCCGACATGCCCCGCGTCCGCGGTGGCCTTGGTACCGCCATTATTTCCACCAGCCATGGCGTCATGACCGACCGCGATGCTCGCAAGCACAACGTCGGCGGCGAGATCATCGCTTACGTCTGGTAATTCGCTCGGTAGGTAGAAGGAAAGGAGATCACCGTGTCTCGTATCGGTAATAAGCCTGTCCAGATTCCCGCCGGAGTCGAAGTGGCAGTCAACGGCAACAACGTTGTCGTCAAGGGCCCCAAGGGCCAGCTCGAGCTCGATGTCTTTGAGAAGCTCGCTATCAACATCGAGGACAACGTCCTCACCGTTTCCCGTCCCGACGACGAGCGTGAGACCCGTGCCCGCCACGGCCTCACCCGCGCCCTCATCCACAACATGGTTGTTGGCGTTTCCGAGGGCTTCGAGAAGAAGCTCGAGCTCGCCGGCGTCGGTTACCGCGTGCAGCAGAAGGGCAAGAACCTCGAGTTCTCCCTGGGCTTCTCGCACCCCGTGATCGTCGAGGCTCCCGAGGGCATCACCTTCGAGGTTCCCGACAACACCCACGTGAACGTCAAGGGTATCAACAAGCAGCAGGTCGGTCAGATCGCCGCTGAGATCCGCGGCCATCGTCCTCCCGAGCCTTACAAGGGCAAGGGTATCCACTACGTTGGCGAGCACATCCGCCGCAAGCTGGGTAAGGCCGCCAAGTAGTCGTAACCGACTCACTCGCATAAGACCAGCACCCCGTCAGGTGCTGGCAAGATCAACCTTTTTAGGAGTTTACGTATGAACAAGCATAAGGCGAAGCTGGAAGGCCTCAAGCGTCGTCAGCGTCGTGTTCGCGGCAAGGTCTCGGGTACCTCCGAGCGTCCGCGTCTTCGCGTGACCCGTACTAACGCCAACATCTATGCCCAGATCATCGACGACAGCAAGGGCTCCAGCCTGACGCTCGTCTCTGCCTCGACCCTCGAGGCCGAGTTCAAGGGCACCCACACCTCGAACAAGGAGGCTGCGGAGAAGGTCGGTCAGCTCGTTGGCAAGCGCGCCATCGAGGCCGGCATCACCAAGGTCGCCTTCGATCGCGGTGGCCGTATCTACCATGGCCGCGTCAAGGCCCTCGCCGACGGTGCTCGTGCCGCCGGTCTCGAGTTCTAGGAGGTATGTAGCACATGGCTCGTAATCAGAAGCAGCAGCGCGAGGCCTCCGAGTTCGAGGAGCGCGTCGTTTACATCAACCGCGTGTCGAAGACCGTCAAGGGTGGTCGTCGCATGAGCCTCGTCGCTCTCGTCGTCGTTGGCGACGGCAAGGGCAACGTCGGCGTTGGCATGGGCAAGTCCGCTGAGGTGCCCCTGGCCATCTCCAAGGCGTCTCTCGATGCCAAGAAGAACATGTTCCACGTGCCGGTGACCGAGCAGGGCACCATCCCGCACGAGGTTCTCGGCCACTTTGGTGCCGGCCGCATCATCATCAAGCCCGCTGTCGAGGGTACCGGCGTTATCGCCGGCGGCGCTGTGCGTCCCCTCTTCGAGCTTGCTGGCATCAAGAATGTCCTGTCCAAGTCCCTCGGTACCGACAACGGCCTCAACATCATCAAGGCTGCCGTCGAGGGCCTCAAGGAGCTCTCCAGCCCTGAGGACGTCGCGGCTCGCCGTGGCCTGACGGTCTCCGAGATGTTCGTCGGTAAGGAGAACTAAGCATGGCTGACACCATCAAGATCAAGCAGGTCCGCAGCACCAACGGTTGCAAGCAGGACCAGGTCCGTACTGTCCGTGCCCTCGGTCTCCACAGGATCCGCGAGGTTCGCGAGATTGCTGACAACGAGTCCGTCCGCGGCATGATCTTCAAGGTCAAGCACCTTGTCGAGATTGTAGAGGAGTAGCAAATGCAGCTTCACGATCTTACTCCCGCGCCCGGTTCCACCAAGAACCGCAAGCGCGTCGGCCGTGGCAATTCTTCGGGTCACGGCACCACTTCTGGCCGCGGCCAGAAGGGCCAGGGTTCCCGCTCTGGCGGCACCAAGGGTGCCGGCTTCGAGGGTGGCCAGACTCCGCTGGCTATGCGCCTGCCCAAGCTCCCGGGCTTCCGCAACCCCCGTCGTATCGAGTACACCGCTGTCAACGTCGAGCGTCTCGAGCGTAAGTTCGAGGACGGCGCTGTGATCGACGGTGCCGCTCTTAAGGCCGCTCGCATCACCAAGAGCGAGTTCGAGCCCGTCAAGGTGCTCGGCAATGGTGAGCTCACCAAGAAGTTCACGGTCAAGGTCGACAAGGTCAGCGCTTCTGCGCAGGCCAAGATCGAGGCCGCCGGCGGAAAGGTCGAGCTGCCGTGCTAAATGGTCTTAAGAATGCTTTCCGCATCAAAGAATTGCGCGAAAAGATTCTTTTTACCATAGCTATGCTCGTCGTGTACCGCATTGGTGCGCACGTTCCTGTGCCCGGCATTCCCTTCCAGGGGATGCTGGGCCTTTTCTCGACCGATAACAATTCGGTCGCCGCAGGTGCTATGGCCCTCCTGAATCTTTTCTCTGGCGGCGCGTTGAGCTATGTGTCGGTGTTTTCGCTGGGCATCATGCCTTACATCACCAGCTCGATCATCCTCCAGATGCTCCAGGCCGTTGTGCCTTCCCTGCATGAGCTTGCCCGCGAGGGCGAGGTCGGTCAGACCAAGATTACGCAGTATTCGCGTTACCTCACCTTGGCTCTGGCAATCCTCAACTCCGTGGGTTACCTCTTCCTCTTTAAGAGCTTCGGCATCAGCTTTAATGGCGCTGGCGCTCCCGAGATCATCTTCGACCTCATGATCGTCGGCACGCTCACTGCGGGCGCCATGCTGATCATGTGGATTGGTGAGCTCATCACCCAGCGCGGTATCGGCAATGGCATGTCCCTGATCATCTTTGCGAACATCATGGCCGGCCTGCCGCAGGCGATCTTCTCCAGCACCGAGGGTAATGCCGGTGGCATCATCACCATGGTGATCATCTGCGCCATCATCCTGCTGGTTATCCCGCTGATTGTTTTTCTTGAGCGCGGCCAGCGCCGCATCCCGGTCTCCTACGCTAAGCGCGTCGTGGGCCGTCGCATGATGGGTGGCCAGACCACCTACCTGCCCATCAAGGTCAATACCGCGGGTGTCGTGCCGATCATCTTCGCTTCGGCGCTGCTGTACTTCCCGGCTCAGATTGCCGTGTTCTTCCCCGGCATCGGCTGGATTCAGGCAGTTGCCTCTGCGCTTTCGACCGGTTGGCTCAACTGGGTGCTTAATGTTGTCCTCATCGTGTTCTTCGCGTACTTCTACACCTCCATGGTGTTCAACCCCGATGACACGGCCGACAACCTTAAGAAGCAGGGCGGCTTTATTCCGGGCGTCCGTCCGGGTAGGGCTACCGCGGCCTACATCAAGAACGCGCTCAACAAGATCACGCTTCCCAGCGCTGTCTTTTTGGCGCTCATCGCCATCGTGCCTTCGATCATCTTCTCCTTCACGGGTAACCATCTGATCCAGGCATTTGGCGGCACGTCCATCCTCATCATGGTCGGCGTCGTGCTCGACACGGTCGATAAGCTCGAAGGCCAGATCAAGATGTATGATTACGATGGATTCTTTAAATAGGCTAGAGGAGGATTGCTCATGAACCTCGTATTGCTCGGAGCTCCGGGTGCCGGTAAGGGCACCGTCGCACAGGAGCTCGTCGCCGAGTTTGGCGTCGCTCACATTTCCACGGGCGACCTGCTGCGTGCTGCCGTCAAGGGTGGCACCGAGCTTGGTATTCAGGCTAAGAAGTACATGGACGCTGGCGAGCTCGTTCCCGACCAGCTCGTGATCGACCTTGTCAAGGAGCGCCTTGCTGCCGATGACGCCCAGCAGGGCTTCATCCTCGACGGCTTCCCGCGCAACACCGCCCAGGCTGTGACGCTCGATTCCGAGCTCTCCGCCATGGGTCGCGAGATCGACTGCGCCCTTCTGGTCGACGTGGCCCCCGAGGTCATCATCGATCGTCTGTCTTCGCGTCGCACCTGCCGCGCCTGCGGTTACACCGGCACCGCTGCCGATGCTACCTGCCCCAAGTGCGCCGGCGAGATGTATCAGCGCGACGACGACAAGCCCGAGACCATCAAGAACCGTCTCGACGTCTACGAGAAGTCCACGAGCCCGCTCGTCGACTACTATCGTGGCCAGGGTCTGCTCAAGTCGGTCAACGGTGACCAGGCTCGCGAGACCGTGTACGGGGATGTCAAAGAGGCTCTCGGTCTATGATCAAGATTAAGTCTGCAACGCAAATCGAGCAGATGAAGAAGGCAGGAGCGCTATCTAAGATGGCGCTCCGCCACGTTGGAGCCATGGTGCGCCCTGGTGTTTCGACCTTTGAGCTCGATCAGCTCGCGGAGCAGATTATCCGTATGCATGGCGGCACCCCGGCCTTTAAGGGTTACGGCGGGTTCCCCGGTACCATTTGCGCATCGATTAACGATGCCGTGGTCCACGGTATTCCCAACCCCGACATGATCCTGCGCGATGGCGATATCATCTCCATCGATACGGGAGCCGTTGTCGACGGTTGGGTTGGCGATAACGCTTGGACGTTTTTCGTCGGCACCCCTACGCCCGAGGCCAAGGCCCTGTGCGAGGTCACGCGCGATTGCCTTAAGGCTGCCATCGAGCAGGCTATTCCCGGTAACCATATCGGGGACGTCGGTTATGCCGTTCAGTCTCTCGCCGAGTCTCACGGTTACGGCGTGCTTCGCGACTATGTGGGCCATGGCATTGGCCGTGTGATGCACGAGGACCCCAACGTTCCTAACTATGGAAAGAAGGGGAGAGGCGTTCGCCTCCAGGCCGGCATGGTCATTGCCATCGAGCCGATGGTTACGATGGGCTCCAACCATGTGAGCACGGGCTCCGACGGTTGGATCGTCACGACCAACGACCACCTGCCCGCCGCGCACTACGAGAACACCGTCGCCATTACCAATGACGGCCCGGTGATTCTCACCACGGATGCCCAGGGTGCTTGGTGTTCGCTCCAAGGCGGAGAAATGTAACAAGTTCCACTTAGTTGTGGATCCATTACGAAGTTATTACGATGCGTGCATACGTGTTGTAGAATATTCAATCGCTGTCGTTTTCTAGAGAAAGATGATTGCTTGTGAAGAAGGAAGACGCAATTGAGCTCGAGGGTACGGTAAAGGAACCGTTGCCCAATGCCATGTTTAAGGTTGAGCTCGAGAACGGTCATTCGGTTCTGTGCAACATTTCTGGCAAGATCCGAATGAATTACATCCGTATTCTCCCCGGTGACAGGGTTGTCGTGGAGCTTTCCCCGTACGACCTGACCCGCGGCCGCATCACCTATCGCTACAAATAGCGGCACGCATACACGCACTCCATTTCCGACTGCAGGCTTAGCTCAACCTACGGTCGGATTGTGTGTGAAGACCAGCCATAGTTTTAAACGCCTGCGGCTGGGCGAGTAGATAGTAGGGAAGTAGTTTGAGCGCTACCGAAAGGAAGAACGATGAAGGTACGTCCTTCGGTCAAGAAGATGTGCGATAAGTGCAAAATCATTAGGCGCCATGGCAAGGTCCTCGTCATTTGCGAGAACCCCCGTCATAAGCAGCGTCAGGGTTAAGAGAGGAGACTACGTTGGCCCGTATTAATGGTGTCGACCTCCCGCGTGAGAAGCGCGTTGAGATCGGTCTGACCTACATTTACGGCATCGGCCGCACCACTGCGACGAAGATCTGCGTCGAGTGCAACGTTAACGTGGATACGCGCGTTAAGGACCTCACCGAGGATGAGGTTAACGCCATCCGTGATTATATCGATAAGAACCAGATCATGGTTGAGGGCGACCTCCGCCGTGAGCGCAACCAGAACGTCAAGCGCCTTATGGACATCGGCTGCAACCGCGGCCTTCGTCACCGCAAGGGCCTCCCGGTCCGCGGCCAGCGCACCCACACTAACGCTCGTACCCGCAAGGGCCCGAAGCGTCAGATCGGTGCTAAGAAGAAGAAATAAGGAGCGCTAGATAGATGGCTACTGCTAAGAAGAACGTTCGCGCTGCCCGTCTGAAGCGCGCGGACCGTAAGAACATTTCCGTGGGCCAGGCTCACATTCGTTCTACGTTCAACAACACGATCGTTTCGATCACCGATCCCCAGGGCAACGTCATTTCCTGGAAGTCGGCTGGCCAGGTGGGCTTCAAGGGCTCCCGTAAGTCCACGCCGTTCGCTGCCCAGATGGCTGCCGAGGCTGCTGCCAAGCAGGCCATGGAGCACGGTATGAAGAAGGTTTCCGTCTTCGTCAAGGGCCCCGGCTCCGGTCGTGAGACCGCCATTCGCTCCCTCCAGGCTGCTGGCCTCGAGGTCTCGAGCATCCAGGACAAGACCCCCATTCCGCACAACGGCTGCCGCCCCAAGAAGCGTCGCCGCGTGTAACTGAAAGGATCGTATCAATATGGCAATCGACAGGACTCCTGTTCTTAAGCGCTGCCGTCAGCTCGGGATCGATCCCGCTGAGCTCGGTTACAGCAGCAAGAAGGAATCTATCCGTCAGCCCAAGCGCCGTCGCAAGGAATCTGAGTACGGCATGCAGCTGCGCGAGAAGCAGAAGGTCAAGTTCATCTATGGCGTTCTGGAGAAGCAGTTCCACGGCTACTTCAACAAGGCCCGTAAGATGAACGGCGTCACCGGTGAGAACCTCATGATCATCCTTGAGTCTCGCCTTGACAACGTCGTCTTCCGTCTTGGCTTCGCCCGCACCCGCAAAGAGGCTCGTCAGTCCGTCCGTCACGGTCACTTCACCGTGAACGGCAAGCGCGTGGATATTCCGTCCTACCGCGTCAAGGCCGGCGACGTCGTCGCTGTCGGCGAGAAGTTCCGTGACCTCCTCCCCATCAAGGAGGCTCTGATTTCCTCCGAGCGCTTTGAGGTCCCTGGCTGGCTCGAGGTCGATATCGAGAAGCTGTCTGGTAACGTGCTCGCTCTGCCGACGCGTGAGCAGATCAGCGGTGATATCAACGAGCAGCTCATCGTCGAGCTCTACTCTAAGTAGTCCATCCGGGCTGCTGAGGCTGGAGGTAATACATGTCAGAATTCATTAGGCCTCAGGTTCAGGTCGAAGAGATCAACGAGACGTCTGCTCGTGTCTCCGTCGAGCCGCTCGAGCGTGGCTACGGCGATACGCTGGGTAACTCCCTTCGTCGCGTACTTCTGTCCTCGCTCGAGGGTGCCGCCGTCGAGGCTATTCAGATCGATGGTGCACAGCACGAGTTCATGACCATCCCTAACATGGTCGAGGATGTCACCGACATCGTCCTGAATGTCAAGGGTCTTGTCTTCAGGGCTCTCGGCACGACCGACGAGGCGACCGCCACCATTTCTGTTGACGGCCCCTGCGAGGTCACCGGTGCGGACTTCTTTATTCCGTCCGAGTTTGAGCTGGTCAACCCCGAGCAGCACATCGCTACGCTTACCGAGGGTGGCCATCTCACCATGAGCATGCGCATCGGCTATGGCCGCGGCTATGTCTCTGGCGAGGCTAACAAGCGCGACAACGATCCCATCGGTGTGATCCACGTCGACTCGCTGTACTCGCCGGTGTCCCGTTGCGCCAAGCTCGTTGAGGCTTGCCGTGTCGGTCAGCACACCGACTACGACCGCCTTGTCCTCGAGATCGAGACCAACGGCTCCATCGCTCCGCGCGACGCCGTGGTCCAGGCTGCCAATATCATCAACCAGCATATGGCTGCCTTTATGAACCTTGCCGAGACCCCCGAGGTCGAGGAGGAGGCTTCGATTTTCGCTCCCGAGGTCACCAACGACAACGCCGAGCTGGACAAGCAGATCGAGGATCTGGACCTTTCCGTCCGTTCCTACAACTGCCTTAAGCGCGCCAGCATTCACTCGGTCCGTCAGCTCGTTGAGTTCTCGGAGAACGATCTGCTTAACATCCGTAACTTCGGTGTTAAGTCGATCGAGGAAGTGAAGGACAAGCTTGAGTCCATGGGCCTGAGCCTGAAGGCTTAATGCTTCGCATATTTGAGGAGAAACTAGACCATGCGTCACAACGTTAAGAAGGGCCTGAAGCTCGGCACCGATGCGAGCCACACCAAGGCCATGAAGAAGAGCCTGGCCAAGGCCCTCTTCGAGAACGACCGCATCAAGACCACCGAGACCCGCGCTAAGGCGCTGCGTTCGGTCGTCGACCCGATCATCACCTGGGCCAAGAAGGGCGACCTGCACTCTCGTCGTCTGGCCATCGCCAAGCTCGGCGATAAGCAGCTCGTTGCCGAGATCTTCGACAAGGCTGCCCAGGGCATGTGGCAGGACCGCAACGGCGGTTACACCCGCATCATGAAGCTCGGCAACCGTAAGGGCGACAACGCTCCTATCGTTATCATGGAGCTCGTCACCGAGCCTTGCACGCCTAAGGCCAAGAAGGCTGCTCCGGCCCCCAAGAAGGCCGCTGCTCCCAAGAAGGTCGAGGCCGTCGAGGAGGCTCCTGCTGAGGAGACCGCTGAGTAGACAATCCGTCTGCATAGGCTATATTCGAGGGGTACGTTCGCGTACCCCTCTTTTTTTGTCGCGATACCGTTGATTGTTTGTTGGGAGCGCCCATGACCGCGCCGTCTGATTTCAATTCGATTCCTGAGCTCGATGCCACGCTTGTATTCTGTGTTGCCTATGATGGCTCGTCCTATAGCGGATTTGCCGAGCAGCCGGGCCAGACGACCGTTGCGGGCGAGTTGCGCCGCGCTATCGAGACGCTGCTGCGCCGCCCGATCGATCTGACGTGTGCGGGTCGTACCGATGCCGGCGTGCATGCGGTGGCCCAGTACATTAGCGTGCCCGTAACGGACGCTGAGCTTGCTCTGACGCGCCGTAGGTGGCTGAGGGCTATGGATGCCCTCCTGCCCAAAGATATCGCCATAAACGAGGTCTACAAGGCCCGTAGGGGCTTTTCTGCCCGCTTTGACGCGCGGTCCCGTACGTATACGTACCGTATTGCCGATCGCGATGCGCGCCCCGTGCTCTCGCGCGGTGCGGTGTGGTGGCATCGCTATCCCCTCGACGTCGATGCGATGGCGGCCGCCTGCCCTGCGCTTTTGGGCGAGCAGGACTTTAAGAGCTTTTGCAAGGTTGCCTCTGCTGTGGGCAAGCCCACGCACCGCTGCGTGATGCGTGCGGAGTTTGGCCACGAGGTCGCTTTTGGCGAGGATATCCTGACCTTCACTATCGAGGGCAATGCGTTTTTGCACTCGATGGTGCGTACCATTGTAGGAACGCTCGTGGAGATTGGCATGCATCGTCGCGATCCCCAGTGGATGCGCGAGGTTATTGACGCCCGTGACCGAACCGCTGCGGGTCCCACGGCGCCTGCCTGCGGCCTTACGTTTATGGGTGTGGATTACGGCCCCGACGAGCTTGTCGTTCTCGACTAGGGGAGTGCTCGGCGCGTCTGTGCCTTGCACATACTATGTGTGAGCTGCGCGTGTGCAACATCTGTTCTTGGCGTGCAACATGTTAGGCGGCTCGTTGCTTTTATAGCTCGGGTGTACCATGAACGACAGTTTGATTTGGTGCTATCGAGAGGATGGAAAACTTGGTTCGACGTTGTTCGCATCCGCGACTTTCGGTGATCCTTGTGGTAGAAGGTTCGCCCAGCTATGCGATGCGTGCGCTCGAGAGTATCCAGAACCAAGACCTCTATGATTTGCAGATTGTCGTTGTCTGCCGCGATGCTGTGCCCGGTGTGCGCCATTCGCTTCAAGTTGCTGCCGACAGGGACATCCATATTGATTTGATTGACGTCGAGGACGCGAAGCGCGGCGCTTGTCTTCGTGCCGGTTTTGATGCCTCGCGCGGCTCTCAAATCATCGCCATGAACGCCGATGAGTGGTTTGCTCCGCAGGCCCTTTCCAAGATGGTCGATATCGCGTGCGATACTGCGGCAGACATTGTGCTCCCCTCGGTGTCGCTCGATCGATACGATGCGCATCGCGAGCGTCATTCGCGCGTCTTGGATGCTGCCTCTATTGCCATAGAAGACGAGTCTTCTATGGTGACTGGGCTGCCCCAGTTGATTTTAGGCGGCTTGGTTGCTCAAGTCTCTGGCGTGATGTACAGCCGTCCACTGTTTGAGGCATGTCTTTTGTGCGATAAGACGTTTCGCACGGTTGGGTTTATGGCGTGCGCGCTCTCGCAGGCACAGCGCGTCTCCGGATGCGGCGACGCTTGTTTCCACGCGGCGGCGCCTAAGCTTACAGATGCCTTTGATCCCACCATGTATGCCAAGGTATCCGATGACGCCCGGGCGCTCGACGAGCTTGCGGACTCACTCTCGGAAGCAGATAGCGGTGGTCGGCTCAAGCTGGCAAGCCAAAAGTTCTACTTTGCCGGACTGGTCGCCTGCATCGAGAATTTGTGTCTGAGCCCGCATGGAGTGTCGTCAATCGAGCGTTCCGCCCGCATGCGTGATATGCTCGAGGCGCCTCGAACCCGTCAGATGGTCGCCGCGCTCAAGGATAACCATCGGGGACTCGGTCTGTTGTTTGGGCCGATCGCCAGCGCCAAGCCCGCGCGCTGCGTGATGTGTACGCATCTGGCAGCTTTTCTTAACCGGACGGGCGCAAAAACCGCCTAAACGGCTCATTACGAAACAAACTTGCATAGAATTGTTTCGAAATGCGTTCTTATACACAAAAGCCTTCAAATAGCGTTAAACTATTCAATCACTGATTGATTGTCTCCGCCATCTTTTGGAGAGAGGGTTTGTATGGCTAAAAAACGCAATGGGCGCCAGGATGCCATTAGAGATATTGTGCGCAATAAGGATGTCCGCACGCAGCGCGTGCTGGTCGATGAGCTCCGTGCTATGGGCTTTGATTGCACGCAGGCGACTGTCTCTCGCGATATTGCCGATATGGGGCTGCGTAAGCTCCCTGAGGGCATCTATGTTCTGGCAGAGGACCTGCACCTGCAGCGTATGGTTTCCGAGCTCGTAACGGGCGTTCTGCGTACCGATAATCTGGTTATGATCAAGGCTCAGCCTGGCACGGCTTCCGGCATCGCCGCCGCCGTTGATGCGGCAGAGTTGCCCGATGTGCTTGGCTCGCTTGCCGGCAACGATACGATTTTGGTTATTGCCCAGACGGCCGAGGACGGCGAGCGCCTCGAGGCGCTGATCAATAAGCTGAGCAATTCTCGCAAGTAGGTGTGCGGGCCGTGCGCTCGGCATTGCGTGCGCTGACATAGTGGCTTGTAAGGGGCATCGACGTTGGTCGGTACCCCTTTTTGTTTGCCGGTATAAAGACCGCCCACCAGGTCGCTTCAAACTAAAAGGCCCCGAGCAGTTCAATAAGCTGCTCGGGGCCTTGTTGGCTTTAGTCGCGTACTTCTTAGCCGACCGTATCGTCAGGCGTGGGCGAGGGGTCGGGAGTGGGCGTAGGCGTAGGCGTGCCGCCATCGCCGCCGGTCGAGCCACCAGTGGAGCCGCCCGTCGAGCCACCAGTGGAGCCGCCCGTCGAGCCACCGGTCGTACCGGTGCCGCCGGTGGTGTCGCCGCCCGTGGTCTCGGTGGTCGTGGTCGTCGTGGTAGTTGTTGTGGTGGTTTCCTCTTCCTCTTCGTCCTCGTCCTTGTCGTCGTTCTCCGACTTCTTGGTGTTGTTGGTGCCGTAGAACTTCCAGACGCTGTTGTTCTTGTAGGTGGGCGCCGTTCCGGTCGCAAACTCCTCGCGCTCGGTACCGGTCAGAACGGTGTTCATAAACCGCTTAAAGACAGGCAGGTTGGTGCTGTCGCCCAGCAGGTCCGTGCCGTACTTTTGGATGGGGATCTCGCCCGCGGAATAGCCGGTCCACAGGGCGCACGCCAGCTGCGGGGTATAGCCGCAGAACCAAAGGTTGGTGGTGTTGTCGGTGGTGCCCGTCTTGCCGGCATAGGGCTGGTTGACACTCAGGGCGCCGGCAGCACCCGTACCGCTGCCCTTCATGACGCCGGACAGAACATCGGTGACCGCGGCGGCCTCGCCCTCGGTAAGCACCTGTGAGGGATTGTCGGTGTGCTGGTACAGCACCGAACCGGTACGAGAATCAATCTCGGTGATGGCGATCGGCTGGCGATAGTAGCCGCCGTTGGCAAACGTCGCGTAGGCGGCGGCCATCTCGAGTGGCGAGATCGAGCCGGTGCCGAGCGTCATGACGGGAACGTCCTCGATGTTGTCCTTGGCGGGGTCGATGCCGAGCTTTTTGACGAGCGAGATGATCTTGCTGTTGCCGACGGCTTCCGCCACCTGGATGTAGCCGGTGTTGGAGGAGTATGCCGTCGCCTGCTTAAGCGTGATGTTGCTGTAGCTCTGGTTGGCGTAATTTTGGACCTCGGTCGTGGTGCCCTTGGCCTTGAGCGGCGAGTTGCAGTTGAGGGTGACGTTGGGGTTCATGCCGTTTTGGATGGCAGTTGCCAGCGTAAAGGCCTTAAAGGTGGAGCCGACGGGACGCTTGGCCGTGGCATGGTTTACGTGGTTCTCGTCGGCGTTGTAGTCGTAGCCGCCCACCATGCACTTGATGTAGCCGGTCTTGGGGTCGACGACGACCATGCCCATGTCCAGGCCGTCAAGCGAGAGCGTGTCGAGCTGCTCGCGGACGGCATTCTCTGCCACCTGCTGCATCGTGGGGTCGATGGTGGTCTTGACGGTCAGGCCGCCCTTAAAGAGCACGTCGGTCGAGAACTCCTGCTCCAGCAGCTGCTTGACGTAGGAGACAAAGTAGGGCTGCGAGTATACGTCGACGCCGCTGCCCGAGATTTCGGTCACATTGAGGGTGATGGGCTCGGCCTGTGCGGCATCGTGCTCCTCCTGGGTGATGTGGCCCAGGCGCAGCATGTTGTCGAGAACCTTGTTGCGGCGAGACAGTGCCAGATCGGGATTGACCGTGGGGTCGTACTGCGAAGGCGAGTTGGGAAGGCCGATGAGTAGCGCGGCCTCGCTCAGGGTGAGGTCGGCGGCGCTCTTGGACAGATAGGTCTCGGCTGCGGCCTCGATGCCGTAGGCGCCGTGGCCGTAATAGATGGTGTTGAGGTACATCATGAGGATCTCGTCTTTGGAGTACATGTCCTCCATCTTGATGGCGATGTAGGCCTCGCGCACCTTACGCTCAATGGTCGAGTCGAATTGCTCCTCCTGCAGGATGGTGTTGCGCACAAGCTGCTGGGTGATCGTCGAGGCGCCTTCGTGCCCGCCGCCGAGGGTTGCCACCGCAGCACGCGCGATACCCCACAGGTCGATACCGCCGTGCTCGTAGAAGCGCTCGTCCTCGACGTCAACGGTGCCCTGCAGCACGTAGGGGGAGACCTCGTCCTTGGTGATGGATTTGCGGTTTTGCGTGTAGAAGCTCGCGATCTTGTTGCCGTTACAGTCGACGATCTCGGTGGGCTCGCTCACCAGATACGCGTTGGCGTCGGTGTAGTCGGGCAGATCGGACAGCCAGCGGTTGACGTTACCGACCATGCCGATGCCAAACGCCACGCCCGCAATCAGCAGAAAGCCCAAAAACGAGAGCAGGATTATGGGCAGGGCGTGCGTCTTTGAACGGCTGTGTCCCTGTCGTTGGCGAGGACCCATATATTGACCTCCAGGTATGTCGTGCCAGACGGTGGATGTGCCGTCGGGGCAGGATGGACATAAGTTATTACACGATAAACCAAACGGGGCGCGCGAGGCCTCGTGTATGCTGGAAGACGGCATTTTTCAGAGTGAATGCATACCTTGGTAAGGAGTTTGTCGATGGCGATTCGGACGATGGGGCCGAGCGGACAATACGAGACTGGATTGGATGCTGCCGGTGCGGCGCTGCCCGAGCTGCTGGCGCCGGCGGGCGGACTCGACCAGATGCTTGCGGCCATCGCCGCGGGTGCCGATGCCATCTATGCGGGGTTGGGCGGCTTTAACGCCCGTGTGAGCGCCCATGGCTTTACGGATAACGAGTTTGCGCGCGGCTGCGCCGTGGCGCATGCCCATGGCGTGCGTGTGTACGTAACGCTCAACGTGTTCGTGTTTGACGATGAGTTGTCCGACGCGGTGGCGTTGGGAGCTCATGCACTGGAGCTGGGCGCCGATGCTCTGATTGTCGCCGATGCCGGGTTGGCCTGCGCGCTGCGCGCGGCGATTCCCGGGGTCGAGATTCACCTGTCCACGCAGGCGGGCGCTCATAGCGAGGGTGCCGTGCGGCTTGCCGCCGATGAGCTGGGGGTCGAGCGCGTGACGACGGCACGCGAGCTGACGGTCGACGAGATTGCGGCGCTATGTGCCACGGGCGTGCCCATCGAGGTATTCTGCCACGGTGCGATTTGCATCGGCTATTCGGGGGCGTGCGAGTTCTCGGCCCTGCGGCGTGGGCGCTCGGCGATGCGCGGCGACTGCACGCAGCCGTGCCGTCTGGCGTACGACCTAGTGGACGAGGCGGGGCAGAGTGTTGTTGCCGTCGAGGGAGACCGCCTGCTTTGTCCGCGTGACTATCTGGGTATCGCGCACCTGCCCGAGCTTGTTGCCGCCGGCGTGGCATCGCTCAAGATCGAGGGACGCATGAAGAATCCCGATTACGTATTCAACGTGGTGAGGGTGTGGCGTCGGGCACTCGATATGCTGTGCGACGGCGCGTGGGACTCCGGTGCCGTGGAAGAGCTTGAACGCGAGCTGGGAAGGTCGTTTAACCGTGGGTTTACCGATGCTTACCTGCGGGGTCGTTCGGGTGCCGAGCTCATGAGCTTTGAGCGCGCGATCAACCAGGGCGTGCGCGTGGGGCGCTTGGTCGCTGTGGGCCACGAAGAGGTGACCGTTGAGCTCGATGCCGCCGTGGCGGCGGGTGACACGCTCGAGATTCGGTTCTATCCGGGTGTCGACGCGCGTCCCGATGTGCCCAAGCGCTGGCCGCAGGTGCCCTGCCCGGTGGATGCCGCAGCGGGGAAGCGCGTCGTCGTGCATTGCAAGCGTAAGGTGGACGCGGGCTGCGAGGTCTATCTGATTCGCAGCGCCGGCGTGTTGGATCAGACGACGGCGGTGTTGGAGCGCATGCGGGCCGAGGCGGATGCGATTGCGCCCGTTGCGCGTGCCGTTGAGGTACTGCCCTTTGAGGACGCTGCGGTGGATGGCGGCGCGTCGACGGAGTTGGCGGGGTCGGCGGGGCCGGTAAAGCGCGAGGATTTTGCTCGTATGGTCTTTGCCTGGGAGCTGATGGATGTGGGTCCGCGCGATGAGCGAGATCTGTCCGATACAACGGTGGTGCTCGACGAAGTGTGCCGCGCGGGCGACGCCGAGCGGACTCGGGCGCTTATGCAGCGTGCCGGGCGCGTCGTCTGCCGCAATCTGGGACAAGTGGCGATGGCCCGCGAGCTGGGCACAACGTTTGACGTGGCGGCGCCGGTGTTCTGTGCCAATCGGGCCACGCTTACCTGGCTGCGCGGACTCGGTGCGGGGCGGGTGTGCTTGTCGGCCGAGTTGCTCGGCAATGATGCGGAGCGTGTTGCCGAGCTTGCCGCTTGCCCCGGTGTCTTGGGGCCTGTCGATGCCGACCGTCCCGAGATCATGGTGTGCGAGCACTGCTTGCTGACTGCCGAGGGCGCCTGCGCCACGGATGCAACGGGGCAGGTCCGTTGCCGTGACTGCTCGCGCCGTCAGCAGGCGCGCTTTTTGGTCGAACGTGACGGCACGCGTTTGCCGGTCGTTATCGACGCGTGCGGCAGGACGAGGATTTTCCTGTCGTAGGTGTTCGGCCGCGCCGTTTTGGTTATTATGAGTGGGTTTATGAACTTCGAGCACCGCCGTATCCGGTGAGGGTGCTATAGCAAAAGGAGGATACCCAATGCTGTCTGTCGACGAGCAAATGCGTATCATCACCTCGGGCGCAGCGCAGATCGTCCCCGAGGCCGACCTTCGCAAGAAGCTTGAGAAGGGCGAGCCCCTCAACATCAAGCTCGGCGTCGATCCCACCAGCCCCGACCTGCACCTGGGCCATGCCGTGCCCCTGCGCAAGATGCGTCAGTTCCAGGACCTGGGCCACAAGGTCACCCTCATCATCGGTAACGGCACCGCACTGATCGGCGATCCTTCGGGCAAGAATTCCACCCGCCCGCAGCTTTCGCAGGAGCAGATTGAGGCCAACGCCGAGACCTACGTGAGCCAGGCCATGAAGATCCTGGATCCCGAGAAGACCACCATCGTGCACAACGGCGACTGGATCCTGTCGATGGATCTGGCCGGCCTGCTGCAGGCGTGCTCCAAGTTCACCGTCGCCCGCATCCTCGAGCGCGATGACTTTACCAAGCGCTACCAGTCCCAGACGCCGATCGCCCTCCACGAGTTCCTGTACCCCGTGATGCAGGCCTTCGACTCCGTTCAGATCAAGGCCGACGTGGAGATGGGCGGCACCGACCAGCTCTTCAACCTGCTCGCCGGCCGCGAGCTCATGGAGAAGATGGGCATGGAGCCGCAGATCGCGCTTACCATGCCGCTGCTCGAGGGCACCGATGGCGTGCGCAAGATGTCCAAGTCCTACGGCAACTACATCGGCCTGACCGATGCTCCCAAGGATATGTTCGGCAAGACGATGTCCATCCCCGACGAGATGATCGGCAAGTACTATCGTCTGGCCAGCTCGCTCACCCCGGCCGAAGTCGACAAGATCGACGCTGCCCTGGCCGACGGTTCCGCCGATCCCTATGAGCTCAAGCGCGCGCTGGGCCGCGACCTGTGCGACACCTATCACGGCGCCGGTGCCGGTGACGAGGCTCAGGCCGAGTTCGACCGCGTGTTCAAGGAGGGCCAGCTTGCCGACTTCCCCGAGAAGCATGTCGAGCTGACCGTCAACGACGAGGGCCAGATCTACCTCGCAGGCCTGCTTAAGGACCTGGGCCTTTCGGCGAGCGCCGGCCAGGCCCGTCGCGACATTGACGGCGGCGGCGTCAAGATCAACGGCGAGGCGGTGGCTCCCAAGAGCTACAACATCGACCCGAGCGCCCTCAAGCTGGGCGACACCCTCTCAGTAGGCAAGCGCAAGGGCTTTAAGTTGGTCTAGCAAGTAGGTCAACCTAACATGTGCAATAGGGCCGCAGCCGGAACGATTCCGGCTGCGGCTTTTTTGGCACTTGGGGACGTTCCTTTTGTGCCGGCACTTTGGGACACTCCTTGTCATTGGTGCAAAGTAACCTGTCCCCATTGCGCCAAGCGGCGTGTGCCGTTAAGCGGACGGGGTGTTAGCGGGACCTTCTTTTGGGCATACAATTGCTATTGGCTTGCTGCGGTGAAGGCTCGTCCGCTCCGCAGTTATTTCTACAGTTAAAGGAGTATGTATGTCCGTTGAGGTCATGAGGTCTGTGATCGATGCTGCCGAGGGCCGCGTGCCCGTCGACACGCTGTTTACCAATGCGCAGATTGTCGACGTATATGGCCAGCGCGTGGCGCCCGGTAGCGTTGCCGTCAAGGACGGCGTAATCGTCGGCGTGCTCTACGACGGTCGCGACGATGCCGCCGGCACCTACGAGGCGGCTGAGGTCATTGACTGCCAGGGTCGCTATATCGCCCCCGGCTTTATCGACGGACATCTGCATATCGAGTCCTCGAACATCCGTCCCGCCGAGTATGCGCGCATGGCGGCGACGCGCGGCACCACCACTGCCGTCGCCGACAGCCACGAGATCGCCAACGTTTCCGGCCTGAACGGCCTGCGCTTTATGATCGAGGACGGCCGTCGCGCGCCCATTTCCATCAAGTACATGATGCCCTCGTGCGTGCCCGCGCTGCCCGATGAGCAAGCGGGCGCTGTGATTACCGCCGCTGACATGCAGGCGTTTTTTGCCGAGTATCCGGGCGATGTCTTTGGTCTGGGCGAAATGATGAACCTGCCGGGTGTCTTTATGGCCGATCCTGAGACCTGCGCTCGCATCGACGCTGCCAACCAGACGCCGTCCAAGCAGGTCGACGGCCATGCGCCACTTGTTGCCGGCAAAGACCTCAACGCCTATGCCGCAGCGGGTATTATCGCCGACCACGAGTCGACGATTCCCGAGGAGGCGCTCGATAAGCTGTCCCGCGGCATGTATGTGATGCTGCGCGAGGGCACGTGCAGCCACGACCTGGCCAACTTGTCGCCGATGCTGCTGGAGAACCCCGCCCGCGCCCGTCGCTGCTGCTTTGCGACCGACGACCGTGCTCCTTCCGACGCGCTTTCGACCGGTATGATCGACAATGCCTGTCGCGTGGCTATCGAGGCCGGCATCGACCCGGTGGTCGCCATCTCCATGGCGTCCCTTTCTACGGCTGAGGCATTTGGCCTGGACCACGGCTGCCGCGACCCACACGAGCTCCGTGGCGCGATCGCCCCGGGCAAGCGCGCCGACCTGCTGGTGCTCGATGACCTTACGTTTGCCAAGGCTCCGCATCGTGTTTATGCCGCCGGTGCCCTGGTGGCGCAGGATGGCACCTTTGTGGGCGAAATTGCACCCGAGATGGCCGAGGTTGCGGCCCTTGCCGATGAGCTGCGTGCTTCCGTTAAGCTGCCGAAGCTATCGCTCGACGTGTTCGACTATGCCTTTAAGCCGGGCGAGGCCGTGATCGACGTGGTGCCGGGCAAGGCCATCACGGGCATGGCTCGTCCCGAGAATGCCGAGGGCCTGCGCCGCATTATGCTGATCGAGCGCCACGGCCGCGGCTTGTCACTGCAGGCCGAGGGGGCCGACGGTGATGGCCCTGCGGGCCTGGGTCTTGTTGGCAAGCACATTGGTCGCGGCTGGGTGCGTGGCTTTACCATTACGGGCGGTGCCATCGCCTCGACGATCGGCCACGACTCGCACAACGTGTGCGTGGTGGGCGACAACGCGGCCGATATGATGGCTGCCGTCGAGGCTGTTGGCCAGGGCGGCCACGTGCTGGTGCGCAACGGTGAGGTCGTGGCGCGTATTCCGCTGGCGCTCGGTGGTCTGATGAGCGAGGGCACGGCCGAGGATGTCGCCGCGCAGCACGACGACTTTATGGTCAAGGCGCGCGCCATGGGCATCGAGCCGCCGCTCGACCCCATCATGGGCATCATCTTCCTGCCCCTGCCGGTCATCCCGACGCTCCGCATCCGCCCCGAGGGCATGTTCGACGTCACGACCTTCACCTACGCCGACTAGTCATCGGGGACGTTCTTAAACGACTATCCGTCGGGGTGGCGTGTCGCCTGACGCCGCGACCGTGAGACCTCTGGCATGTGTGAGCTATTTGCCAGGTCCTTGTAACGTTTACGCCCGCGGAGTCTTATTTGAGCTCCCTTTGGGTACGTTGGAATCGGATACACGTTCGATTCCAACAAGCCCGAAGGGAGCTTTTCTATGTTTAAACTGATTGCATCCGATATGGACGGCACATTGCTTGACGAAAACGGCCAGGTGCCTCCCGAGACCTACGAACTGATTCTGGCGCTACACGAGCATGGCGTGCATTTCGCCGCATCGTCAGGTCGTCGCTACGATCGCCTGTGCGAGTTCTTTGCGCCCGTTCGCGACAAGATGGACTTTGTCGCAGCTAACGGTGCCCAGGTCTTCGCCGACGGCAAAATGGTAGACCGCGAGGTGTATTCGCACCTGGCGATTCGAAGGCTCGCCCAGGCCGTCGCGACGTTTCCCAATTTGCATCTTGCGCTCTTTGACCGAACCAAGTCCTTTTTGCTCGATGACGAGAGCAAGTTCGTGCGCGAGGTCGATAAGGACCTTCCCAATGCCGAACGCATTTGGGAGCTGCCCGATCCCAGCGTAAATATCATCAAGGCGAGTATCTTTTGCGATGACGGTGCCGTTATGGACAGCGCCTACGTACTACAGCGCGAACTTGGTCAGCTCTTTACTTTTGCGCCTTCGGGCAACGCGTGGATCGATGCCATGCAGCCTGGTGTGTCGAAGGCCTCGGGTATCGCGCAGCTCGCGGAGCATTACGGCATTGGTCGCGACGAGGTCATGGCGTTTGGCGACTCGATGAACGACTACGAGATCATTCGCTTTGTCGGCACGGGCTGCGCGATGGAAAACGCGCGCCCCGCGCTTAAGGCGGTGGCCGATCGCGTGGTGGGTTGTAACCGCGACCACGCCGTCCAGCAGGAGCTCCGTCGCGTGCTGGAGAGTCTCTCCTAATCCGGCAGATGGGGACGTTCCTTTTCTGCCGACAGTGGGGGACGGTCCTTGCAGCTTTTTGCGAAGAGTGTCCCCAGTGACTAGTCGTTTAAGAACGTCCCCAATGACTGACCAATGACTAGGCGAGGGCGGCCATGATGGTGCGGGCGACGCCGTCGTGGTCGTTGTCGTATTCGGTGATGGCGTCGGCGGCCTCGCGATCTTCGGGCTCGGCGTTGATCATGGCCATGCCGTGGCCCGCTGCCTGCAGCATGGGGATGTCGTTGATGTTGTCGCCGAACGCCCAGGCGTTGGCGAGGCGCTCGCCCAGGTGCTCACACAGCCACGTGAGGGCCGTTCCCTTGGTGGCGCCTTCGCCCATAACCTCGATATTCATGGCGTACGAACGCGTGACCTCAATGCCTCCGAGCGTGTCGAGCGCCGCCGCGATGGCGTCGCGATCGGCCGGGTCGTGCCAGTACATGGCGATGCGTTCGAGCGTCTCGACCCCGTCGATCTTACTGTCGATATCCATGTCGATCGGTGTTCGTGTGCGCTTGAGCGAAGCCGCGATGTGGGGGTCGCCGCCACAGAACTCATCCAGACGCGTGTAGAGCGAGCGGGGGAGGAAGCACTGCCCATCCGCGAAGATATCGAAGGTCACATCGTGGCCGGCGGCAATGCGATGGATGCGGTGGGCAATGCCACGGTCGAGCGGACGGCTCAAGATGCACGTGGCGCGCGAGGCATCGGTGGGCGTATCCTCGTCGAGCTGCCAGACGCTGGCGCCGTTGGCACAGACCGCGTAGTGCACGGCGGGATGGGCGAGAATGGGCTCAAAGATGCCCGACAGTGGACGTCCCGTGCAGGGAACAAACTCGATGCCACGACGTGCGAGCTCGTCGAGCATCGCCCAGGTGGCATCGCTCATTTGCTTAACGCTCGTCAGCAGCGTCCCATCCATATCGGAAAACACAATCATTTGATGCAGCCCTTTCTACTGGCATAAAAAGCGTGGCCGAGGGCTTGGGTCCCTGGCCACGCTCGAGTTCTATAACGGTCCGCGTCCTAGCGGTCGGCGAGCGGCTTGTACTCCAGCGGCTCGATCACCGGACGATAGGCCGGGCGAATAATACGGTGCGCGCAGAAGAGCTCTTCCATGCGGTGTGCCGACCAGCCGGCCATGCGGGCGACGGCGAATAGCGGCGTAAAGAGCGTTTCGGGCACGCCGAGCATCTTGTAGATAAAGCCCGTGTACAGGTCGATGTTGGCGCAGATGGGCTTGGTCATGCCGTGGTCGCGCATGACCTGGGGTGCCAGGCGCTCAATGCGCTCGATGAGCGCGAATTCATCGCCCAGGTCCTTCTTGGCGGCAAGTGTGCGCGCGTAACGGCGGCACACCTCGGCGCGCGGGTCGCTCAGCGTGTAGACGGCGTGGCCCATGCCGTAGATGAGACCCGTGCCGTCGAAGGCCCGCTTGTCGAGGATCTTGCCCAGGTAGGCTGCGACCTCGTCCTCGTCCTCCCAGTTGGAGACATGCGCGCGGACGTCCTCGTGCATGGACACGACCTTGGCGTTGGCACCGCCGTGGCGCGGGCCC
The DNA here is from genome assembly GCF_003436395.1 of Collinsella sp. TM06-3. Classification (NCBI taxonomy): domain Bacteria; kingdom Bacillati; phylum Actinomycetota; class Coriobacteriia; order Coriobacteriales; family Coriobacteriaceae; genus Collinsella; species Collinsella sp. TM06-3. The sequence goes on from NZ_QSPG01000002.1 coordinate 150,519, forward strand.
TTGAGCGAGCCGATAGCCGCGGCATAAGCGGAATACGGGTCGGTGGCCGAGGAGGACAGCACGCGGCAAGCGAAGGTGGAGTTGTTGCCGCCGCCGTGCTCTGCATGCAGCATGAGCATCACGTCGAGCAGCATGGCTTCGTCGCGGGTGAACGCCATGCCACCGCGCAAGACCTGTAGGATGGTCTCGGCGGTGGAGAGACCGGGCGTGGGGTGTGGCACGTGAACCTCGGAGCCGCGAAGCTTGGCGACCGAGGCCATGTGTGCGAAGGCGGCGATGCGGGGGAGACGGGCGAGCATGGAGATGGCGACGTCGATTTCGTGCTCGGGTGTAATGGCGTCGGGCTCGGCGTCGAAGGCGTAGAGCAGCAGCACGGCGCGCTGAAGCACATTCATGATGCTCGACGACACCGTGGTCATGGGGAACTCGCGGACGTATTCGTCGCTCAGGTGCCTAAAAGCACCCAGACGTTCGCAAAAACCGTCAAGCTCTTCCTTGGTGGGCAGAGAGCCCGTAATGAGCAGATAAGCGACCTCTTCGTAGCCGTAGCGATTCTCGGCCTGGGCGTTGTTGACCAGATCCTCGATGCTGTAGCCACGAAGCGTGAGTTTGCCCTGATCGGGCACGACCTTACCGTCGACCTTGTTGTAGCCATGCACATCCGAGATGCGAGTGAGGCCCGCGACCACGCCCGAACCGTCTGCATTGCGCAGGCCGCGCTTGACATTGTGCTCGACAAACAGGTCCTCGTCATAAGGGTCGGTCGGCAGGCCGTGGTAGAGGTTTTCGCTTTCGGGCGAAATCTGACGGCTCGCCTCGTAATCCAGAACCAGGCGGCTCAAGTGGTCATCGAAGCGGTAATAGATTTTCTTGGCGTCGTAGGCCATGCGCGCTCCTCTCCGGGCCGCATCGGGGTGACTTGCATGGGCATGCGCGCGTCAGGCTATCCCCAGCGGCTTGCTCGCTACAGGCGGTACATAAAGTTGAAGACGTCCTCGCGCTGGATGGACACGTTGACGCCCGAAAGCTCGCCGGCCTCGGCCAGCGCCTTCTGCAGCTCGGCGAAGTCGAGCTTGGACTCGGCGGTATCGGCCAGCATGGTCATGGTGAAGATGTCCTCGATAATGGACTGCGTGATGTCGCGGATGTCGACGTTGGCCTCGCCTAGGACACGGGTGACGCCGGCGACGATGCCGGGGCGGTTCTTGCCAAGGACGGTGATGACGATACGGGAGGACGAGATCTCGGCCATGGGAAACCCTTTCGCGTGATTGCGGCGCGCGCGGGGCGCTCCGCTACGGTACAGTGTTCATCATTGTACCTGTCTGGCGCAAAAAAGGCGCGCTCGCTGCGGCGTTACATGCCTGCAACATGAGCGTAAGGGGGAAGGCCGCACGGGGAAGAGCCGTCTGGCGCGTGTCCGGCTCGTGTTGGGTTGATTTCCGATCTCAGCCGAACACATTGAGCGGACAGGCCGTTCCCGCAGTCAGCCGAACGCCTCCGACGGCTGATTCCGAACTGGAAGCGGAGGGCATCCCCGCCCTTCGGTAGGGGATACCGCTCCGCGGCGCATGCCGCGGGCGGCGCCCCTATCGGACCACCGTGACCTCAGTTGGGATGGGCCCAGCACTGCCGCGTACTCGGTGAGCTAGAGCCAACTGTTCGTCTTCACGTCGCGTATGGCGATATTTCGGTCGTCCGGCTCGGTGATGCCGTAGCCGAACGCCTGGAGCGTCTCGATGGACTCCTGGATCCTCTGTTGGAACATGGGACCCGGATCGACCCTCGGCCCGAGGTGCCCGCGCCAAAGGCACGGCGTGGCGCGCAGCATGTTATGGATTTTGGAGATGGGCTCGATGTCGGCGTAGACGTTGAGCGTCGCCATGGCGTCCTTGTGGCCGAGGATCGATTGGAGCGCCTTGATATCGCCGCCTTGGCGGATCCACTGCGTTGCGAACGTGTGGCGAAGGCCGTGGAACGTGATCAGCTCGTCGTTGGTGCCCATGAGGCCGTTGGTCTCCGAGAACGTCTTGAACGCCCTGCGGATATAGCTTGTCGTCGCGAAGGTCGCGCCCGGCTCCGACAGGATGTAGCAGTCCCCGATCTCGACCGCCCCGGTAAGGCCGCGCAAGCGCAGCTTTCCGCAGTCGATCTCGTGGGTCTCCTTCAGGAAGGGGAGTAGGCCGACCGGGTCGATGGGGATACCCCTGGCGTCATGGGTCTTGGTGTCCTTGATGAACGAACCCATTCCCTTCGCGTACGCCACCGAGTGTCTGATCGAGATCAGGCCCGTCTCGAAATCCACATCGCACCACCGAAGGCCGCAGACCTCGCCGATTCGCATCCCCGTGTGCAGGGCGAGTGCGACCGCCCTCTAATCCTCGGCGGACCAATCGAATCCGAACTCCTTTCGGGCATCCTCTTCGCTCATGACTTCGAGAAGGTCTCCGGGTTGGCAACGAAGGGCGAGGCATAGCTGCTCGAGTGTGTTGAAGCGAATGCCGCGAATATGCCCCTTTTTAATACGGGACAGGTTCACGGGCGTGGTTCCAATCCTTTCGGCAAGTTCGTTCGAGGAAATCTTTCGCTCGGCCATGATCTTGTCGAGGCGAACAATTACGGGCATGGCGTTTCCTTACGCAATCTCGTCGGAGTCGAGGTACAGCTCTCGGGCGTACAAGAAGAGCTGGGAAAGCATGAACAGGACGATGCCGAGAACCAGAGAGGTCCAATCGAATGATGAAGCGATCTCTTGGGCGCCGACGGCCCCCTCGCCGCCAAACATCGAAACGGAGGTTTTGAGTGAGCCGGCGTAGAGGCTGGTGGCAGCTTGAACAACGAAGAGAATGCCGAGCACCTTCAAGCATGTCGCAGACCCTTTCTTGAAGGGGTCTCCGCTCTTGATCGTCCACACGAGAACGGCGCTGAGGATGGTCGTAGCGATACCGATGACGGCAGGGACCAATGTCGAGATCGCAAGGGCTGGATACGCGGGGGAGTCTGCAATTACAGGGTTGTCGAGCACTTCGATTGCTGGCTTTAAGGAGAACGCCACTTGTGCGATGGCGGTGGCGCAAAGGGTCGCAGAGGCTATCGCACATGCGATGCGGAAGGAATGAAGCCGGGGAGTGCGATTGTCGGAACTCATAATAACCTCCGAAGAATTTAAAAAACTCAGGTTACTTTTTAACAGTTTATGTTAAATTGACTTTGCCTGCAAGTAATCACAGCATGCTGCAACCGAAACCCCTCTAGATTGGAGAGGATTATGTTCAGTACTGTTAAGTCGTGTAAGCTCTTGGTTTTCCTCGGCCTCGCTCTTTGTCTGTTGCTGCCGGGGGCCCCGCTTTTGCGGATACCCCGATGCCTCCTTCCCAGGAGAGCAGCCAGTGTGCCCTCGTTGAGCCCCTCGGGTATACGGACGACGTCGTCGATACCTACTGGAGCTACAGCTGTCCTCGCGGCGTAAGCGGGCACAGCATCTCGATGTTCAACATCTCTTACAAGATGATCTCCTACCGAAATGGCTATCGCCGATCCGCGCATCATAGGGAATCCCGCCTCGCTGCAATGTGCTCCTGTGGTGTTCTTGGCACAACTGATAAATGGCAATTTGTCTATAGCACCTACTAGATGCGAGGAAGGGCCGAGCATTTTGTTCGGCCCCTCTGTTCCGACTGGATGAGGTTAAGGTTGGCGATGAATATGCTCAAAATCTCGAAGGCGATCTTTAGGTCGCTTCTCTCCTCCAGGTCGCTCTGTGTTGTCGTTGTTGCGTTGATGGTTCTTTGTGCTCTGCCCGTCTTCAGGAGCGCGGCTGGCATCGACGGACGGGTCGAATACCTCGAGTCGGGAATAACCCGTGTTGAGCAGGAATTGTCAGCATCCTATGCGGATGCGCTTGTGAATGCGGGGGAGGACGGTGTCTATACCTCTTCATCAAGCATGCCCGCGCTTCTGTACCCTCTTGCCGCGGGACGTCTTATCTTGGCACCGCTCTCTCCCCTACTTCCGTTTCTGCAGATATCGGATGGAGAGTACACCTATTATGACGGATCGAAGGAGTACTTGCTATGGGTCGCAACGGCCGTTGCCGTCTCGTTCCTTGCCGCGCGTCTTAACAAACGTGAAAAGCTCATCATCCAGGCACCGATGGGCGAGCTGGGTAGACTTGTTGCATCGAGCGTATGGGCGAGTGTTTTTGCAATGCTTGCCGTCCTCGCCATCAATCTTCCAGGGATAATCGCCGCGCTTGTGAAGAATGGCCCGGGCTCGCCGTTCTATCCGATAGGCTACATTCAATATGCGACTCCGGTTATCAAACCGGCTTGGCTGGTGTTCGCGCAGACGGCCATCTTGCAATTCTTGGTGGCAGCGTTCATCTCGCTTGTCGTTCACCTTGCCGTGAAGATTGCCAATAACCCTACGCTTGGAATCGTGTTCGTATGTGCCCTGATGGGGGTGACGATGGTTCCCGGGTATTACGGAAGATCCATCGCTTTACGTGAGTTCGCCCTGTTGAATTCCCTTACGTATGCGAACACTGAGTTGACCGTCGGCGCCTATAGCCCGTACCCGACAACGCAGATAGTGAATCTGCCTGGACTTTGCTTCGAGCGTGGCGCGATTGCCCTCGTATGCGCAATCGGGATCGAGGTGCTGGCAATTAGCCTGCTTTGCGTTGCTGGAAAGAGCGGCTGCGCGTGCCCGATATCCCCGATTTGTCTTGAGAGAGGTTCCTTCACTGCATCGAGAACGGCAACTCGTTCGAGCGCTTGTGCCTCCGCCGTTGCATACGTAAGAACGATGGGGAAACTGCTCCTGCGTTCTCCTACCCTCGCCGTATGCGCGATTGCAATGTCGACGACGATGCTGGCCCCGGCTCTGGTCGAGATGTTTCCTGACGCTGATAACGTTTCCGCTGTTCGGTATAGGGATGGGGAGCTCCGTTCAATAGATCGGTATCTAGAGCAGAACGCTGCGAATATGGACGTCGAGGGCAAAGCGGCCCTGGAAGACATGCGGGATGCTCTTTCGGGTTTCGTGTACGCGCCTATGCCTGCGGAGGGGTTTCGAAGCCTTGCGACGTACGAGCGCGCTCGAGGTGAGCTGGGCGCGGCAGATGCGACTCTCCTGCAATCGATTGGAATCGAGCCGGAGACTCCTTCTCGTGCGGAGGCGCGCGCCCTTCTGCTTGAGTCGATCGCGAGCTTGCCGGACCCCAAGGTTTACGAGTTAAGTACGAAGATGCCCCCATTAATCCTCCTTTCGTATCTCCAGGCAGCGCTTCTCTCCTTATTTTTGCTGTTGCCCGTGGTTGTCACATCGCTCGCGTGCACCCACCTGCAGTGTCGTTCCCTTCTGGTTCTCCAGATCCCCGCAACAGCGCATGTGCGTTTTCTGACGGCTGTTGCGCTGGCTCTCCTGCTTGGCTTGGTGCTGCTTTTGGTGTCGATGGTTCCCGCTGTCGTTGTGTCCGTGATTAAGAACGGTGCGGGTGGATCGGAGTATCCCGTCGCTCTCATTCGGGCGGGAGCTTCGACAACGTCCATGGTGGGGGAGGCGGTGTTGTGCAGTATTCCGTTGCTGGTCATGGCATACGGCGTGATTTCCGTCGTCGCTGCGTTGACAGCAGCGATTAGCCGCAACCCCGTTGTCACCGGAATGGTTTGCGCGGTTCTCTTGGTGTTGGGTTCGTTGAGCGCTCATGTTGAAAGCGTGGGCATGGGCGTCGCGCTGCTGGCTCCATTCGCCTCGTTTGATCCCGCTTCCCAGGTGGGGACGATTGGGTTCCTTGGGCGAGGGACGAACGCGATGCCTTTTGGAGAGGTCGTCGGCGCATCGGGCGCTCTGCTGGTGGTCTTGGGCGCCGTATCTCCGTTGATGGTGCGCCTGAGTGTTCCAAAGATCGAAAGGGGATGATCTCGATGATTGACCTTCAAACGCTGACGATCTCTTATGGAAAGAAGGTGCTCGTAGATTCGGTGAACGCTGAGTTTGCCCCGGGTACGGTCTACGGTCTCGTCGCTCCGAACGGGCATGGAAAGACGACGTTGCTGCGTGCGATGGCAGGTTTGCCGGGTCCTCGCGTGGACGGGAGCATCGTTCTGGATGAGGTGCAGGGTACGGGTGCGAGAGAGGTCCGTTCTATGATCTTCTATGCACCTGGTGAGGGGACGCTGCTGTATCCCGGATTGCGTGCGGAAGATCACCTCAAGATGGTTTGCGATATGTGGCCGCATGCTCGCGATATCGAAGAGATAGTGGAACAAACGCAGATAGGCGAGTTCGCGAAGATGAGGATCCGCACTCTGAGCCAGGGCATGAAGCAGCAGCTTACCCTGGCGATTGCGTATGCGACGGGCGCGCGGTACCTTCTATTAGATGAGCCCATGAACGCGCTCGACCCCAGCAGGGTGGACTTGCATTCCGAGATTCTCAGGAAGCTGGCCGATTCTGGTACGTGCATCATCATGTCATCCCACATCTTGGATTCGGTCGATAGGCTGTGCGATGAGATTCTGTTTTTGAAGGATGGGAGGCTCATTAGAAGCATTCCGCAAGATGATGCTGCGCCGAAGTCTCCTGGATCCCATTTCGCAAAGCCTGCCGGACGCGCCGAGGGTGCGCTAAGCACGTATCGGCGACTCTACGAAAAGGGCGGGTAGAAATGCAAGTTAAAAATCTATGTGGCCAATGTGATACCGTTGAACCTGCATATCGATACCGCTCAGCCATTCGCCTCGCCCCCGTCGCACGTATCTTCATCCGGTCTGTTACTTTTAATCTAACAATTCTTTGAGGAACGTAGGTGCTTCTAAATGTACTGTCGACTTCTTCTCAAACTAATCCTAAGAGACAAGGCCGTATGGATTTGTACGCTCGTTCTCGCTGCAGCCTTTTCCGTCCCCATTGCGTTCAATTCACCCATCTACGGGCCCTTCTTTATGAAACAGGGCATGCAGAGCTTTGTCGACGCATTCAATACGCGCGCGCCCCAGGCCAGCGGCACAGACCTATCTCCAGAGCAGCAAAATGACGCGGAGCTTGCAAGATACGCGAACGCCGCCCTTGCCGCTCAAACCGACGCCGCCTTTCTCGATTCTGCCGAGAGCTACTACGCGCTCATGGGCGAAGGCTTCCAATCCGGGTCCATCGTGGGAGACCGAGAGACCAATGACGCAGCGCTCGCATATTGCCGTGCCCTGAGCAGCTCCGGCATCACGGATATCCCGGCCTCCGCAAACGACCTGCCATTCCTTTCCTTCCTGCCTTACGCCATTGCCACGGCGCCGTCTTTCCTTCCCTTCATCCCCTTCCTTCTCTCGTCGATACTCCTGCTCGGGGCCACAAGGCCCGGGACCCTGGCGGCAAAGGCGCCCGCGCCCAAATTCCGGCGCCTTATCCAGATCGTGTTTTCGATAATCGCCGCGGGGACCGCGATGCTCCTCGCCGGCCTCGCACCCGGGGGCATTTACGCCTTGGCCCTAAACGGCTTCGGGCAAATTGGGTACCCGATCGCCTTCTTCCATGACGGCGCGCTTACCACCACGACCGCGGGAAACGTCTTCACAGCCCTGCTTATCGCGCTGCTTGCGGGCGGAACCTTGATATCCGTTTGCTCCGCCGTCATATCGACCGCAACGAGGCGCGTCCTCGCGGGCCCCCTTACCTCCGCGCTGCTTGTCGCGGCCCCGGCATTCCCGTTGCTGTCCGATTCGGCGCTGGAGCATAACGCCGCGCTCAATCTCCTGCCGCTGGCCGTGTTCTCGCCTATCGAGGCAACGGGTTACGTAGGATGCTTCCCGACAGAATTCATTGGCTCCGGTTCAGGCAGCGCATCGATGCTTGCCGTGGCCCTGGCATACGTCGCGGTCTTTTTTACGGTCGGCGCCGTTGCGACACGTTCCCCCAAACAGCCTGGACCCGCGAAAAAGCACCATGGGCTCGAGCTTCTAGACGCGAGCGTGGGATACGGAAGCACGACGATACTTTCAATCGGGTCGCTTTTCCTGAGCCCGGGAACGGCGGCGGGCCTCGTTGCTCCCAACGGCTCGGGGAAAACCACCCTTCTTGAAGCGCTGTCGGGCCAATTTCCCACCCGCATCCGCTCGGGAAGCCTGGCGGCAGACGGAATCTGCCAACGTCGATCAGCCGAATTTGCAGAACTCGTCTACCTGAGCTCTTCGGGCAGCGCGGATCTCTATCCCACGCTATCGGCCATCGAGCACCTTGCTTTCGTTAGGGAGGCGTGGAAATCGGCCGCCGACATCGACTCGCTCTGCGACTCCCTCGGAATCTCCCCATATCTCGACAAGCCGACCCGTAAACTCTCGACAGGAATGAAGCAGCAGGTAAAGCTTGCCATGGCGATAGCGACCGATTGCCCGTACCTCATCCTCGATGAACCGCTGAACGGCCTCGATCCGGGAAAACGGAAAACCTCCTGCGACGCGATGCGCAGCGAGGTGGCGCGGGGACGCAGCGTGCTCATTTCAAGCCATCTGCTCGACGACCTGGCAGACCTCACCAACTCGTTCTACTTCATCGAGGCCGGCACGCTCGTGGAAAAGATCAAGTCGTCCTCGCAGACGCTCAAGCAGGAATACCTCGATACATACGAGG